>NZ_BAABCW010000001.1:356193-617907 GCF_039539305.1 Aquimarina addita
TAATCTGGAGTACCATCCATATCTGCATCATCAAATGGATCTGTTCCATCATTCTCATCAACATCCAAAATACCATCATTATCATCATCCGGATCTACATTATCTGCTACACCATCATTGTCATTATCTTCTATATCCCTGTAATCAACATCTCCTGTTCCCGGGAAATCATTGTCAGCATCGCCATAAGCATCTTCTAAAGTTGTACTATCAGTAACTACATCTCCCGTACCTAATCCATCATTAACTGTGGCTCCTACCTCAGTACTATCGTCATTATCGTCAAAAGCATCATCTAACCCATCTCCATCTGCATCATTACCTGAAGGGGTATTATCAGTATCACCATTCTCTGTGATATCTAAAACTCCATCATTATCACTATCTGTATCTAAATAATCAGCAGTGTCTATACCATCTGTATTCTCCGGATCAATAGCAACTCCAATTGGATCAATACCAACAGTAGTACCATCATCACCGTCATACACATCGTTAAGTCCATCGCCATCTGTATCTGTAAATGTTCCCGGAGGAATATAACCTCCTGATGTTTGTCCTTCTATATTATCTGGAATACCATCGCCATCTGCGTCAATATCTAAATAATCTGGTAAACCATCCGGTGTAGCTTCTGAATCTGGAACTGTTAACGGCGTACCATCAGTAACTTCTCCTGTACCAGAACCACTATCTACATTATCAACGGTATCAATCAATCCGTCAGCATCTGCATCTCCTCCATCCAAAACACCATCACCATCTGCATCAATACCACCTGCCTCTATAACATCTGGTAAACCATCATTATCTGAATCTAAATCAAATTGATTGATCACACCATCTCCATCAACATCAAAAACATCTATGATACCATCCATATTATCGTCATCTCCAAAATCTGGATCTAAATAATCTGGAGTACCATCCATATCTGCATCATCAAATGGATCTGTTCCATCATTCTCATCAACATCCAAAATACCATCATTATCATCATCCGGATCTACATTATCTGCTACACCATCATTGTCATTATCATTAGGAAGAACAACACAAAAATCAAAATTTCCAAATCCATATCCATGTTTGATATTAGTACACGTACTACAATTATTCCATTGAACAATGATACTACTAATTCCATTTATATCTGAAAAATTTATTCCTAACTGGCCATTGATAAAGCTATTAGTCCTTGTGGTCGCATCAACTATTCCAGTATCTTCATCAAATGTGTAGTTTGGAGTGGTTGGTGTTGAAAAATCTGGATAAATTGTATTTCCAAGCGTATTGATTGCTGTAATTGTAAATTCATCACCATTGCTACCAAATTTATCAACATTATATAAGTCAAAACCAACTGAATATACTACTGTGGTTCCTCCAGAAAAAGTAATCGTTTGTGTAATACCTGATGCAGAAGTGAATCCATCAGTAAAGATTTGTAGTACTTCCTTATATCCACGTGTAGCATTTGATCCTATACTTGGTGAAATGTCATTTGCTATTCCGGACTGAGCAGAATCCCAATTACCTAGAGTACCAGTATCTCCGGTAAAATTATGTGTCAAATTAACACCTGAACCTCCTATATTATTGAATGTATTTGTTAGCGCCCCAACAGGAGTATACTCAAATTCATTAATACCATCTGGAGCATTACTGTTCCAAATAAAACTATATACTGTATCGGTACACTCAGGAGTTGCATGTAGCTCATCTGGAACCTGAAATAAGAATCCATCATCCGCTCCCGATGTATTTACCCCTGCGACCGCTGTAATAGTATCCGGATCGGGTGCGCCCTGAGTTTGCGTACTGCCAGTTGGCAAATCAGCATTATCAATATCTATATTAGTATCACCAGCAGGAACTATTGCACTCCAATTTCCATTTGCATCTGTATCAACAGTCTGCGTACCTCCTCCAAATTCTGTAATATTAATTGTTACTCCTGATAAATTTACTTCTCCATTGTCCTGTATTCCATTTCCATTAGTATCAGCGTATAAATGCCCGCTTATTATAGGAAGACAAATACCAACGTTTGCATCAGTTACACTAGCATTAGTTCCTAAAGAATAATCGATACCTATCTCAGTAACTAAACCATTATCGTCAACGGTTGCTGGATCCGTAGTTCCAAATTGTCCCCCATCATCTCCATCCGCATCATTGTCATTATATGCTTCGTCAGCATCAGTACAACCATCTCCATCACTATCAAGGTTCAAGTAATCCGGAGTGCCTGTTGTTGTTGCTATAGGTACTAGACCTGTTCCCGCTGATGCCGGAATACCATTAGTAGGAGGAGTAGTTCCTACAGCTCCATCAGCTTGACCGGGATTAGCCGCACTCGGTGTACCTCCTGCTTCAATTACATCATAAATACCATCATTGTCTGAATCAAGATCTAATTGATCAATAACACCATCACCATCCGTATCAAAACCTGGTTGTATAGCATTATCAGTGTCACCTACACTAGCATCTCCGTCATCATTATCGAGATATGCAGGTATACCGTCATTATCTCCATCTAGAAATGGATCATTACCATTATTTTCTACAGTATCTAAAATACCGTCGTTATCATCATCAAGATCATCTGTATCATTAAAACCATCGTTGTCATGATCCACATTGAGTGTAGCTGCATTTTCAATAATGACGCACACATTATCAGGATGTGTAACTATCAAATTATAAATTGTTCCATCCAGACCTGTTACGTCCGAAATACCCAACATAAATGTATCTGTCCCACTATAAACTCCTTCATTTGATAAATTAACTCCATTTTTTTGCCACTGATATACTATAGTCGAACTTACATCTGTAGGACTGGCAGTATAGTCTGGTGTCCCAGGAGTTGTATATGTAGTAGTACTTAATGCAGTAGCATCTGTAGGTGCAAACGTTGTTGCTCCAGATACAACAGTCTGATCAATCAGATCGGTAGCGTCTACTAAAACTTGTGTTGCTATTTGAGTAGTATTACCAGCTGGTGTAACGCTGGTTGCTGGTGTAGTATCATAAGTATTTCCAGTTACTCCCGCAGCAATAACGAGACCATTAGCATCTACTAAACCATTATCAATAGAAGGTATCGGATCGTCTGCTCCATAAAAACCTCCATCTCCTCCGTCTGCAGTTAATGAAGCATAAGCTTCATTCGCATCAGAGCAACCATCATTATCCGAGTCAAAGTCATAAGCATCTGGAATAGAATCCAAATCTCTATCAAAATTATCATTAATCCCATCACCATTCGTATCAACAAAACCTGCAACACTTGGATTTCTATAATTGGGTTCTCCATTAATCCCCTGAATATCATCAGGATCTAAACCTGATCCATCCCCTTCATTAACATCAAGGATTCCATCATTATCATTATCCAAATCTACATCATCCGAAACTCCATCACTATCATAATCTAAAAAATCTCGAACCAATTCACAAGCAAAACCATCATTTGTGTTTGTTGGTTCTGCTATAAAAATCTTTCTGAGAGTAGTTGACGTATTTAATTCAGCATCATCTAATCTATAAATACCGCCTGAACTATTATTAAACGCATAGAGATTACCATCCAAATCTTTCCAGGTTGCTCCAAAAAACTCATTAACAGGTTCAATATTATCCAAAGAATAATCAATATTCAATAAACGTTGAGTGGCATCTCCTGTTGATAAATCGACAACATATAGAAAAGTTGTGTAAATTCCCGACCCTGGGGCTGTTTCGGTAAGTCCATTTACTCCGTATACCGTGCCTCCAAATAATGAAAAATCAGAAATATTACTAGGAAATGTAAAAGAGCCACCTGTATTAATAGGTTCTTCCACCACAGGAATGGTTACATTAAACGGAATTGGATCGGTTATTCCTGACACGTCTAAACTAACGATTTTGGTACCTAGTTTTATAAAACCAATCCTATCACCGTTAGCAAACATAGTGTTGTTTGTTCCTCCCGTATTACCGCTCATATTTATTGTACCTACCAAACTAAAATCATTAGGATCATATACCCTAATCGTATTTCCATTATTAGCAGGCGCGCTATATATATATCCAGTATTTACATTATAAGCAGAGTTGGTAGCACTTGTTCTTGGAGCACCGGCAAGACTTCCAATTGCCACAAATGATTGTGAAAATTGATTATACTGCTTTACCTGGGCTACACCGCCTGGATTAGGTGTTCCAAACGTCTGATATAAAGTAACAATAGGACCACAATCCTGTGCTTGCCCGTAAAAAAATGGAAATAATAGTAAAATTATGAAATTTAGGAATACATAACCTTTACAAAACCTGTAGTTCTGGGTATTTTTCTTCATACGATGATGGTTTACAATACTATTTCAGGCTACGGGTAATAGCTCTAAAAAGTATTTATAAAATATTAAGTAACTAATTTTTAGCACCTATGTTTCTATCCTTTTATTAAAATAGATATTCACAAATATGGTAGATTTTTTATCTATTAACAATTTTTTGCTTTGAAAGTGTAACCAAAATCGATACAAAACTCATTTATTCGATATAAGACATAAAAACAAGTAAGTAAATGTATATTACAAGGAAAAAACAAGAAAAGAATGAAGTAACCCTATTTTAATAGGTATAGTTATCATACAGCTCATTGTATTTTTTAGCATTATATTTGCACCCTTATTTAGTATATCAAGATGAAATTTATTGACGAAATTAAGAGAAGAAGAACTTTTGGCATTATATCACACCCAGATGCAGGAAAAACTACACTGACCGAAAAGTTACTTCTTTTTGGTGGCGCCATTCAGGAAGCTGGTGCTGTAAAATCTAATAAAATCAAGAAAGGAGCCACTAGCGATTTCATGGAAATCGAACGTCAAAGAGGAATCTCTGTTGCTACCTCTGTTTTAGCTTTTGAATATAAAGGGATCAAAATTAATATCCTTGATACTCCGGGGCATAAGGATTTTGCTGAAGATACTTTTAGAACACTGACAGCAGTGGATAGTGTGATCGTGGTAATTGATGTAGCTAAAGGTGTAGAGGAACAAACAGAAAAGTTAGTTTCTGTATGTAGAATGCGTAACATTCCGATGATTGTATTCATAAATAAACTTGATAGAGAAGGTAAGGATGCTTTTGAACTCTTAGATGAAATCGAACAAAAACTTGGATTAAAGGTCACTCCACTTAGTTTCCCCATTGGCATGGGTTATGATTTTAAAGGTATCTATAATCTTTGGGAGAATAATATCAACTTATTTAGTGGTGATAGCAGAAAAAACATCGTTGAAACTATTCAGGTCTCTGATTTAGCATCAACAGAATTAGATGAATTGATAGGAGATACCGCTGCAGAAACTCTTAGAGAAGAATTGGAACTAGTACAAGGTATCTATCCTAAATTTGATAAAGAAGCATATCAAAGTGGAACTTTGCAACCAGCTTTTTTTGGATCTGCCCTTAATAATTTTGGAGTAAGAGAACTGTTAGATTGTTTTATATCCATTGCTCCTACTCCGCGGCCTAAAGAAAGTGATACTCGTATAGTAGCACCTGATGAAAAAGATTTCACAGGTTTTGTTTTTAAAATTCATGCTAATATGGATCCAAAACATCGAGATCGTTTAGCCTTTATTAAAATAGTTTCAGGAACTTTTGAGAGAAATGTTTCGTATTTACACACCCGACATAAGAAAAAACTAAAATTCTCTAGTCCCAATGCCTTTTTTGCAGAAAAAAAAGAAATTGTAGATATATCATATCCAGGTGATATTGTGGGACTTCATGATACTGGTAATTTTAAAATTGGAGACACTTTAACAACTGGAGAACTATTAAATTACAAAGGAATTCCGAGTTTTTCTCCAGAACACTTTAGATACATTAATAATGCTGACCCCATGAAATCGAAACAGTTAGCAAAGGGTATTGACCAATTAATGGATGAAGGTGTTGCTCAATTATTCACATTAGAACTTAATGGAAGAAAAGTAATTGGCACCGTAGGAGCACTTCAGTATGAAGTGATACAATATAGATTAGAGCATGAATATGGTGCTAAATGTATTTATGAAAACTTAAACGTGCATAAAGCATGCTGGATACAGACTTCGGATACAGATAGTGATGAGTTCAAAGATTTTAAACGTGTAAAAAGTAAATTCCTGGCTAAAGATAAAAGAGGTCAGTTAGTCTTTTTTGCTGATTCTTCTTTTAGCTTACAAATGACGCAACAAAAATATCCATCAATAACATTCCATTTAACCTCAGAATTCTAAGATCATAAATTCCCAGAGGTGTAATAATTTATTAATTAAGTTCATGTAAGATCCTAAAAGGTCATATTTATGCGCTAATAGAGAAGTGCTAATTTGAAAAGAGGTCAATGTAAACTAACATTATTTAATAGATTTTATTTTTACTATTACAAAACCTATAATTGAAAATATAGCGGTCATGATAATTGACACTAATCTTTTTTACTATCAAACGATCGCTTACCAAAAAGAATTTCAAAAAACAGTTTGAAATCAGAAATCAAACTCCAAAATGGATATTTAAAAGTAGCTGGTTTATTTTTTTCGAAAAATGCGTGACCTACCCAAGCAAAACCATATCCAACGAGAGGTACAAAAATCCATTTCCAACTCCAATTAAAGTAAATCGCGATTCCGATAACTACAAATACCAGAAAAGTACCTATAAAATGTAATGTTCTACTTGTTTTATTTTGATGTTCTGTTAAATAGAATTTATAAAATTCTTGATATGTTTCGATTCGATCAGACATAACGTTTTTATTTTAAGACTTACTCAATATAACAAAATTACCACTATTATCAAGCGTATTATGTAAGCAAAAAACCTGTCTGATTATAAATCAAACAGGTTTTCTACTCTATATGCATTAAAATTATGCTTGTCCAGTAGGACCAAAATTTAGAGGAATAGAAGGCTGTTCGTAATCTTTAATTTCTCCATGTGCAGATTCAAATCGAGACACATTATCAGCAAGTGCTTTTAATAATCTCTTTGCATGCTGAGGAGTCAAAATTATTCTGCTCTTCACTTTACTCTTAGGTCTTCCTGGCATAATATTCACAAAATCTACTACAAACTCTGAAACTGAATGATTTATAATTGCTAAATTACTATAAACCCCATCAGCAATAGATTCATCTAATTCAATATTTATCTGATTTTGCTTTTGATTCTTCTGGTTTGACATGTTGCCTATTTTTATGTAAATATCAGTTTATCCTAAAAAAAACAGCCTGCTGTTATGCAGGCTGAATTATTTAATTATAATTTACTTCTTGTCGCTTCTCCATTCGATCTTCGAATTCTTCTTTAGAACCAACAATAATACTCTCATAGTTTCTCATTCCTGTTCCTGCAGGGATTCTATGTCCTACAATTACATTCTCCTTAAGACCTTCAAGATTATCTACTTTTCCACTTACCGCTGCTTCATTCAGTACTTTTGTTGTTTCCTGGAATGATGCTGCAGAGATAAATGATTTAGTTTGTAGCGATGCTCTGGTGATACCTTGTAATATCGGTGTCGCTGTTGCAGATGTTGCATCTCTTGCAATAACCAGATTTTTATCTTCTCTACGCAATAAAGAATTTTCATCTCTAAGATCCCGAGGAGTAATAATTTGACCTTCTTTAAGGTTTTCACTATCTCCAGAATCTTCAATAACTTTCATACCGAAGATCGCATCGTTCTCTACAATAAAATCAGATTTATGGATCAGTTGATTTTCTAAGAAAATAGTATCTCCCGGATCCACAATTCTTACTTTACGCATCATCTGTCTTACTACAACTTCAAAATGCTTATCATTAATCTTTACACCTTGTAGTCGATAAACTTCTTGTACTTCATTTACTAAGTATTGTTGTACTGCAGATGGCCCTTTTATCTTAAGAATATCTTCTGGCGTAACAGAACCGTCTGATAATGGCATTCCTGCACGTACATAATCATTTTCCTGTACTAGAATCTGGTTAGAAAGCTTCACTAAGTATTTCTTAATTTCACCTATTCTAGATTCCACTATAATTTCACGATTACCACGTTTAATCTTACCAAATGACACCACACCATCCACCTCACTTACAACAGCGGGGTTAGAAGGATTACGTGCTTCGAATAATTCGGTAACTCTAGGAAGACCCCCTGTAATATCACCCGCTTTAGCTGATTTACGTGGTATTTTCACTAATATCTTACCTACTTTAATCTTATCACTATCATCGACCATTAAATGTGCTCCTACAGGAAGGTTATATGAACGTAATACTTCATCTCCTTTTCCTAATACCTGTAATGTTGGTATTTTTTTCTTATCACGAGATTCAGAAATAACTTTTTCCTGGAAACCAGTTTGTTCATCAATTTCTACCTGATAGGTAATTCCTTGTTCGATATTTTCATATCTAACTTTACCAGCAAACTCTGATATAATTACACCATTATAAGGATCCCATTGACAAATCACCTGATCCGCCTTTATAGTATCACCACTCTTTATAAATAACTGAGAACCATAAGGAATTAAATTGGTACTTAAAACTATTTTGGTCTTAGGATCAATTACCTTTACTTCTGATGTACGTGAGATGACAACA
Source organism: Aquimarina addita (assembly GCF_039539305.1). Classification (NCBI taxonomy): domain Bacteria; kingdom Pseudomonadati; phylum Bacteroidota; class Flavobacteriia; order Flavobacteriales; family Flavobacteriaceae; genus Aquimarina; species Aquimarina addita. Next base: position 364,843 of record NZ_BAABCW010000001.1, read on the forward strand.
TCAATCACATTTCCATCATTATCTTCGCCTTCTACAGTTTTTAATTCTTCTATTTCAGCTTTTCCGTTGAACTTAGCTTTTAACTGATTATCCTCAGAAATGTTACCTGCAATACCTCCTACGTGGAACGTACGTAAAGTAAGCTGCGTTCCTGGCTCACCGATTGACTGAGCAGCTACAACACCAACAGCTTCACCTCGCTGTACCGTTTTACCAGTTGCAAGATTACGTCCATAACATTTAACACAGATACCTTTTTTAGCTTCACAAGTTAATGCAGAACGAACTTCTACAGATTCTACAGGAGAATTCTGAATAATTTTAGCAGTAGCATCATCTATCTCGACACCTGCTTCTACAAGAACTTCTTGGGTTAGAGGGTTGATCACATCACTTAATGAAGTTCTACCAACAATCCTTGCTCCAAGTGACTCTATAACTTCTTCATTCTTTTTAAGCGCTGAAACTTCTACTCCTCGTAAAGTTCCACAATCTTCTTCATTTACAATTACATCCTGAGCCACATCTACCAGACGACGTGTCAAGTACCCTGCATCAGCAGTCTTAAGAGCTGTATCCGCAAGACCTTTACGTGCACCGTGCGTAGAAATAAAGTATTCAAGAATCGAAAGACCTTCCTTAAAGTTAGAAAGAATTGGATTTTCAATAATTTCACCACCAGCAGAATTAGATTTCTTTGGCTTTGCCATTAATCCACGCATTCCGGTCAATTGACGAATCTGTTCTTTAGATCCCCTTGCACCAGAATCAAGCATCATATATACTGAGTTAAAACCTTGTTGATCTTCTCTAATACGCTTCATTGATAATTCTGTCAACTGTGCATTCGTAGAAGTCCAAATATCAATTACCTGATTATAACGCTCATTATTGGTAATAAGACCCATATTATAATTAGAAACAATAGTATCTACCTGTGTATTTGCATCATCAATCATTGATTGCTTTTCTGCAGGAATAATAATATCACCTAAACTAAAAGATAAACCTCCTCTAAATGCAAAGTTGTACCCTAATGTCTTGATTTCATCTAAGAACATTGCTGTTTCCGGCACACTAGTTACTTTTAAAATATCACCAATAATATCCCTAAGAGATTTCTTAGTTAATACTTCATTAATATACCCTGCTTTCTCAGGAACTTTCTCATTAAATAATACCCTACCTGTAGTAGTTTCTATTATTTTAGTTACTAATTCTCCTTCTTCATTGATATCCTTCGTTCTCACTTTTATATTAGCGTTGATATCCAATCTTTTCTCGTTATAAGCAATAATTACTTCTTCTGGAGAATAGAAAGTTAAATCTTCACCTTTTATAATTAATTCTGCTGTAGATCTTCTTGACTTAGTCATATAATAAAGACCTAATACCATATCCTGTGATGGTACAGTAACAGGAGAACCATTTGCAGGATTCAAGATGTTATGCGATGCAAGCATCAATAACTGAGATTCTAGTATTGCTTCAGGACCTAAAGGTAAGTGCACTGCCATTTGATCTCCATCAAAATCGGCATTAAATGCTGTACAAACCAATGGGTGTAATTGAATTGCTTTACCTTCTATTAATTTTGGCTGAAAAGCTTGAATACCCAGACGGTGAAGCGTAGGAGCACGATTAAGCAGTACTGGATGTCCTTTTAGAACATTTTCCAAAATATCCCATACAACAGGCTCTTTTCTATCTATTATTTTCTTAGCTGATTTTACAGTTTTTACAATTCCACGCTCGATCAGTTTTCTAATCACAAACGGTTTGTATAATTCTGCTGCCATATTTTTAGGCAGACCACATTCAAATAATTTTAATTCTGGCCCAACTACAATTACAGAACGAGCAGAATAATCCACACGTTTACCAAGTAAGTTCTGACGAAAACGTCCTTGTTTACCTTTTAACGAATCCGATAAGGATTTCAAAGGTCTGTTAGAATCTGTTTTTACTGCAGAAGCTTTACGTGTGTTATCAAACAATGAATCTACAGATTCCTGTAACATACGCTTTTCATTCCGTAAAATTACTTCTGGTGCTTTGATCTCCATCAAACGCTTTAAACGATTGTTTCGGATAATTACACGACGATACAAATCGTTTAAATCTGAAGTAGCAAAACGTCCACCATCCAATGGTACTAAAGGACGTAATTCTGGTGGAATAACAGGCACCACTTTAAGAATCATCCATTCTGGACGATTCTCTCTGTTTTTATTAGCATCTCTTAATGCTTCAACAACCTGTAATCTCTTTAGAGCCTCTGTTTTACGTTGTTTTGATGTTTCGTTGTTAGCTTTATGTCTTAGTTCGTATGATAACCCGTCAAGATCAATTCTTTTTAAGATTTCGATCAAACATTCAGCACCCATCTTTGCGATGAACTTGTTAGGATCTGTATCATCCAAATATAAATTTTCCTGCGGAAGACTATCTAGAATATTCAGATACTCTTCTTCTGTAAGGAAATCCATTTTTTGAACAGCTTCTCCTTCTTCATTCTTAGCGATACCTGGTTGGATTACTACATATCTTTCATAATAGATAATCATATCTAATTTCTTAGATGGTAATCCTAATAAGTATCCTATTTTATTGGGTAAAGATCTAAAGTACCAAATATGTGCTACTGGTACTACTAAATTAATATGACCAACACGATCTCTACGAACTTTCTTTTCTGTCACTTCAACACCACAGCGATCACAAACGATGCCTTTGTAACGTATTCTTTTATATTTTCCACAAGCACATTCAAAATCCTTTACAGGACCAAAAATACGTTCACAGAACAAACCATCACGTTCTGGTTTGTGGGTACGATAATTTATAGTTTCAGGTTTTAAAACTTCTCCTCTGGATGCTGCTAACACAGACTCCGGAGATGCTAAACCTATAGAGATTTTATTAAATCTCTTTACTGGATTCTTATCATTATTTCTTGCCATAATATATGGTTGCTTAAGAATTATTGTAATTAAATTTTGAATAGTATATTAATTCTTACCACACACTCAGATTTCTCATAGTGTGCGGTATTGAACTATTACATTATTCTTCTAATCTGATATCAAGTCCCAGACCTTTCAATTCATGCATTAATACATTGAATGATTCTGGTAATCCTGGTTCTGGCATAGGTTCACCTTTTACAATACTTTCGTATGTTTTAGCTCTTCCTATAACATCATCAGATTTAACGGTCAATATTTCACGTAAGGTTGCAGAAGCTCCATAAGCCTCTAATGCCCATACTTCCATTTCTCCAAAACGCTGTCCACCAAACTGAGCTTTACCTCCTAATGGTTGTTGCGTAATCAATGAGTATGGTCCTATAGAACGTGCGTGCATTTTATCGTCTACCATATGACCCAGTTTAAGCATATAGATAACACCTACAGTAGCCGCTTGATCAAATCGATCTCCAGTACCTCCATCATAAAGGTAAGTATGTCCAAATCTAGGAATTCCAGCCTCATCGGTAAACTCATTGATTTGCTCTAATGAAGCACCATCAAAAATTGGAGTAGCATATTTTCTACCTAATTTCTGACCAGCCCAACCTAAAACAGTTTCATAAATCTGTCCGATATTCATACGAGACGGTACCCCTAGTGGATTCAACACAATATCTACTGGTGTCCCATCTTCTAAGAATGGCATATCCTCTTCTCTAACAATACGTGCTACGATACCTTTGTTACCGTGACGCCCTGCCATCTTATCTCCTACTTTAAGCTTACGCTTTTTAGCAATATAAACCTTTGCTAATTTTATAATACCAGATGGTAATTCATCCCCAACAGAGATTGTGAATTTCTCTCTACGCAGGTTTCCTTGCAGGTCATTTTCTTTGATCTTATAATTATGTACAAGATCTGCTACCATAGCATTTAATGCATCATCAGTAGTCCACGTTCCTTTAGTAAGGTGTGCATAATCATCAACACTATTAAGCATTTTCTGAGTAAACTTCTTGCCTTTTGGCAATACTTCTTCACCAAGATCATTAATAACTCCCTGAGAAGTTTTACCTCCTACAATAACGAATAGCTTATCAATTAATTCTGTTTTCAGCAATTCGAATTTTGCATCATATGCTTTTTCTAAGATAGCAATATCCTCTTTATCCTGAGAACGTTTGCGCTTATCTTTTACAGCACGTGCAAATAATTTTTTATCAATAACCACACCATGTAATGATGGAGAGGCTTTTAAAGAAGCATCTTTAACATCTCCAGCCTTATCCCCAAAGATCGCTCTTAACAGCTTTTCTTCTGGAGTAGGATCACTTTCTCCTTTTGGTGTAATTTTACCAATTAAAATATCTCCTGGCTTTATCTCAGCACCAATACGAATCATTCCGTGTTCGTCAAGATCTTTTGTGGCTTCTTCAGAAACATTAGGAATATCATTAGTCAATTCTTCATTACCTAACTTAGTATCTCTAACCTCTAATGAATATTCATCAATATGTATAGATGTAAAAATATCTTCACGTACTACTTTCTCAGAAATTACGATTGCATCCTCAAAATTATACCCTTTCCAAGGCATAAAGGCTACTTTCATATTTCTTCCTAAAGCAAGTTCTCCATTTTCTGTTGCATATCCCTGACATAAAACCTGACCTTTAGATACTCTATCTCCCACTCTCACGATTGGTTTTAGATTAATCGATGTACCTTGGTTAGTTTTACGGAATTTTATTAAATTATAAGTTTTGGAATCGCTTTCAAAACTTACCATTCTCTGCTCTTCAGTTCTATCGTATTTGATACTAATTTTTTGTGCATCCACGTACTCTACCACACCTGCTCCTTCTGCATTAATCAATACACGAGAATCTGAAGCTACCTGACGTTCTAATCCAGTACCTACAATTGGAGCATCCACTCTTAATAATGGTACAGCTTGACGCATCATATTGGACCCCATCAATGCACGGTTGGCATCATCATGTTCCAAAAAGGGAATTAAAGATGCGGAGATAGAAGCAATCTGATTAGGAGCAACATCTGCATAATTAACAGTAGTAGGTTCGATTACCGGGAAATCACCTTCCATACGGGCAATAACCTTATCACTCTTGATGCTTCCATCATCAGTTAAAGGTATATTCGCTTGCATGATCAATTTCTCTTCCTCTTCTTCTGCGCTTAAATAAGTGTACTCGGCTAAATCTACTTTTCCTTCTTCTACTTTACGATAAGGAGTCTCTAAGAATCCCATAGAATTCACCTTAGCAAAAACTGCCAAAGAAGAAATCAAACCAATATTAGGTCCTTCAGGTGTTTCAATAGGACATAAACGTCCGTAATGCGTGTAATGTACATCTCGCACCTCAAAACCAGCTCGTTCTCTTGACAGACCTCCAGGTCCTAAAGCTGACAATCTACGCTTGTGAGTAATCTCTGCTAATGGATTGGTTTGATCCATGAATTGAGAAAGCTGATTAGTTCCGAAAAATGAATTAATTACAGAAGATAATGTTTTAGCATTAATCAAATCTATTGGCGTAAAAACTTCATTGTCCCTAACATTCATACGCTCACGAATCGTACGAGCCATACGAGCAAGTCCAACTCCAAATTGCTGAGATAATTGCTCACCTACAGTTCTAACACGACGATTAGAAAGGTGATCAATATCATCAATTTCAGCTTTAGAATTGATTAACTCAATTAAATATTTAATAATAGTAATGATATCTTCTTTGGTAAGCACCTGCTTATCCATAGCAATATCAAGACCTAACTTTTTATTCATTCTGTAACGACCAACTTCACCTAAATTGTAACGTTGATCAGAAAAGAATAATTTATCAATAATACCTCTTGCAGTTTCTTCATCAGGCGGTTCTGCATTACGTAATTGACGATAGATATGTTCAACTGCCTCTTTTTCAGAATTTGTTGGATCTTTTTGCAGGGTATTATGGATGATTGCGTAATCACCTTTCTGGTTATCCTCTTTATGTAGCAAAATAGTTTTTGCTCCAGATTCTATAATCTCTTCCAGATGATCTTTATCTAATACAGTATCACGGTCTAAAACAATTTCATTACGCTCTATTGATACAACTTCTCCAGTATCTTCATCTACAAAATCCTCATGCCATGTATTTAATACACGTGCTGCCAATTTTCGTCCTAAAACTTTCTTTAAACCAGACTTAGAAACTTTAACCTCTTCAGCAAGGTCAAAAATTTCAAGAATATCTTTATCTCTTTCGAAACCAATCGCTCTAAATAGCGTAGTAACGGGTAATTTTTTCTTTCTATCAATATATGCGTACATAACGCTATTGATATCTGTTGCGAATTCTATCCATGATCCCTTAAAAGGAATTACTCTGGCAGAATACAGCTTGGTTCCATTTGCGTGAAATGATTGACCAAAAAACACACCTGGTGAACGGTGTAATTGAGATACTACCACACGTTCTGCTCCGTTAATACAGAATGTACCACTAGGGGTCATATATGGTATAGTACCTAAATAAACATCCTGAACGATTGTCTCAAAATCCTCATGCTCAGGATCCGTACAGAAAAGTTTTAAACGTGCTTTTAGAGGCACACTATAAGTAAGACCTCTCTCTATACACTCCTGTAAATCATACCTTGGAGGATCAACGAAATAATCTAAAAATTCTAGTACAAATTGATTACGTGTATCCGTAATCGGAAAATTTTCCAAGAAGGTATTATAAAGACCCTCGTTTCCTCTTTCTTCAGATTTAGTTTCTAATTGAAAAAAATCCTGAAATGATTTGATCTGAATATCTAAAAAATCAGGATAATCAGGTCTGTTCTTTACAGAAGAGAAATTCAATCTTTCAGTTTGCGTTGCTAACATCAATGGACGGAATTAAATTAAAATTTAAAAAAAACTTGCGTATTTTAATACTTGATATTTATATACGCAAAATGGTTTAGACCTTATTACACTTTTTTGCGCAATAGGTCTAAACCTTTATGTCAATCTATGGTAAGCTTACTTAAGCTCAACCTCAGCTCCTGCCTCTTCTAATTGAGATTTTAGAGCTTCTGCTTCATCTTTTGCTACTCCTTCTTTAATTACACTAGGAGCTTCATCTACTAATCCTTTAGCATCTTTAAGACCAAGACCAGTTAATTCTTTTACTAATTTAACAACTGCTAACTTAGCACCACCTGGAGCCTTAAGTATTACATCAAATTCTGATTTTTCAGCTTCAGCATCACCTCCACCAGCACCACCAGCAGCTGCAACAGCTACTGCTGCAGCAGCAGGCTCAATACCATATTCATCCTTTAATATAACTGCTAATTCATTAACTTCTTTTACTGTTAAGTTAACTAATTGTTCTGCGAATTCTTTTAAATCTGCCATTTTCTATCGTTTTAAATAATAATTTTTAATTGAAATATATTTGTTAAAAAGTGCGTACACATTTATATTATCCTTCTTTTTCGGATAATGTTTTGATAATACCTGCAATAGTTCCTCCTCCTGATTTCAATGCTGAAATAACATTCTTAGCAGGCGATTGTAATAAGCCAATAATTTCTCCAATAACTTCTTCTTTAGATTTAATATCAACTAAAGCCTCTAAGTTATCATCACCTAAATAAATTGCTTCAGCAATAAAAGCACCTTTTAATACAGGTTTTTCCGATTTTTTACGAAATTCTTTTATCACCTTTGCCGGTGCATTACCAGTTTCAGAAAACATAATGGAGGTATTACCTTTTAAAATAGTTGGTAATTCTCCAAAGTCCTTATCAGAATTTTCCATTGCTTTAGCAAGCAATGTATTTTTGATTACTTTTAATGATACATTAGCTTTAAAACAAGCTCTACGTAAATTTGATGTTGTACCTGCATCCAGACCTGAAATATCTGTCAAATAGATATTTGTATTTTCAGCCAACTGAGCAGTTAAGTCATCAATTACTAGTGATTTTTCTTCTCTTGTCATGATTGTCTATCTTAATTACCCAGCAAAGTTTTTAGCATCTATCTGAACACTTGGGCTCATTGTAGAGGACATAAATATAGATTTTATGTACACACCTTTAGCCGTTTGTGGCTTTAACTTCACTAATGTTGTTAATAATTCATTAGCGTTACCTTCTATTTTATCAGCATCAAACGATGATTTTCCGATAGCTGCGTGAATGATTCCTGTTTTATCAACTTTAAAATCAATCTTACCAGCTTTTACATCTGAAACAGCCTTTGCTACATCCATAGTTACAGTGCCTGTCTTTGGGTTAGGCATTAGACCACGAGGACCTAAAACTCTACCCAACGGACCTAATTTACCCATTACACTAGGCATAGTGATAATTACATCAACATCAGTCCAACCTCCTTTGATTTTATCCAGATACTCATCTAAACCTACATAATCGGCACCAGCTTCTGTAGCTTCTGCCTCTTTATCCGGAGTTACTAATGCTAATACTTTTACATCTTTACCAGTTCCGTGAGGTAATGTTACAACACCACGTACCATTTGATTTGCTTTACGAGGATCTACATTAAGACGAACTGCGATATCTACAGATGCATCAAAATTAGTACTGGTAATATCCTTAATCAGTGCAGAAGCTTCTTTCAAGGAATACTCCTTTTTACTTTCCACCTTTGCTCTGGATTCTTTTTGCTTTTTTGTTACTTTTGCCATTTTGTAAATGTTTTTGGATTAAAAAGGAGCTTGTCCTTTTACAGTTACACCCATTGAACGAGCTGTTCCGGCAATCATTTTCATAGCAGACTCTACCTTGAAAGCATTTAAATCTGCCATCTTATCTTCTGCAATTGCACGAACTTGATCCCAAGTAACACTTGCTACTTTTTTACGGTTAGGCTCTCCAGAACCTTTTTTCTGTTTCGCTGCTTCCAGTATTTGTACTGCTGCTGGAGGAGTTTTAATAACAAAATCAAAAGATTTGTCTTTGTACACATTGATTACAACTGGTAATACTTTACCAGCCTTATCCTGTGTTCTACCATTGAATTGCTTACAAAATTCCATGATATTTACTCCGGCAGCACCTAAAGCAGGTCCAACTGGCGGAGACGGATTTGCCGCTCCTCCACGTACTTGAAGTTTTACAACCTTACTTATTTCTTTAGCCATTATCTATAATTTTAATTTAGAAAAGCTCTATTAAGTGGAAGCCCTAAGAGCTATTCTGGATATAATGTAACAATTATTATACTTTTTCTACCTGCATATAACTTAACTCTAATGGTGTTTTTCTTCCGAAAATTTTCACCATCACTTCAAGTTTACGCTTTTCTTCATTTACTTTTTCTACAGTACCGTTAAATCCATTAAAAGGACCATCAATCACTTTAATCGTTTCTCCTACTGTAAACGGTATTGCGATATTATCAGTTTTAACTGCTAACTCATCAACCTTACCAAGCATTCTATTAATTTCTGCTTTTCTTAAAGGAACCGGATCTCCTCCTTTTACCTCACCTAAAAAACCAATAACTCCGTTAATAGATTTAATAATATGAGGAATTTCACCCGAAAGATTTGCTTCAATCATAACATAACCAGGAAAATAAACTCTCTCTTTGTTTATTTTTTTCCCGTTACGTATTTGAATAACCTTTTCTGTAGGAACTAATATCTGAGAAACATAATCTTCTAATCCATTATGCGCAATTTCACGCTCAATATAATCTTTAATTTTGTTTTCTTGTCCGCTTACTGCACGTACAACGTACCATTTCTTTGTGTTACCAATTTCAGCCATTATACTTGTACTTGTTCTGGTTTAACTAATGAGAAATAATACTCTATTGCATTACTAAATACGGTATCGATCCCCCAGATAGCCAAGGCAAAAATTACAGAAAAAAGGATCACTACTAATGTCAACCTTTGCGCTTCTGCCCATGGTGTCCAAGTAACGTGATTCTTTAACTCGTTAAATGATTCCGATATATAGTTTACTAATCCTGCCATCCTATTATTCTATTTTTAACAAAAAATACAACTTTACTTTTTGTTATACAATTATCATATAAACTTCATAAAAACTTACAAAGATATCAAATTCAAAGCACGGGTTGAGAGACTCGAACTCCCGACACCTGGTTTTGGAGACCAGTGCTCTACCAACTGAGCTAAACCCGTATACATAAGGGAAGGTATCTGCCGCAACAGATACCTTTTCTTATATACTATTATTTATAGTATTAGTCTAAAATTTCGGTTACCTGACCAGCACCTACAGTTCTACCACCTTCACGGATCGCAAAACGAAGACCAACATTCATAGCAATTGTCTGAATTAGCTCTACAGTAATTGTTAAGTTATCACCAGGCATTACCATCTCAACTCCATCAGGAAGCGCAATGTTTCCAGTTACGTCAGTCGTACGAACGTAGAACTGAGGACGGTAGTTATTATGGAAAGGAGTATGACGTCCACCTTCTTCTTTTTTAAGAATATACACCTCAGCTTTAAACTTTTGGTGAGGAGTTACAGATCCAGGCTTAGTAATTACCATACCTCTAGAAATCTGAGATTTCTCTATACCTCTTAATAAAATTCCTGCATTATCTCCAGCTTCTCCTCTATCAAGAATCTGACGGAACATTTCGATACCAGTGATAGTAGAAGTAAGCTTTTCAGCTCCCATACCAATAATTTCAACTGGATCTCCTGTATTAGCAATACCCGTTTCTATACGACCAGTAGCAACAGTACCACGACCAGTAATAGAAAATACATCTTCAATAGGCATTAAGAAAGGCTTATCAACATCACGTGCTGGTAATTCAATCCAAGAATCTACTGCTTCCATTAATTTAAGAACGGAATCAACCCATTCTTGTTCACCATTTAATGCTCCTAATGCAGATCCAGGAATTACTGGTCCATTATCTCCATCATACTCATAGAATGAAAGAAGATCTCTTACTTCCATATCTACTAATTCAAGCATTTCTTCATCACCGTCTAGCATATCCACTTTATTAAGGAATACTACCATTCTAGGAATACCAACCTGACGTCCTAATAATATGTGTTCTCTTGTTTGTGGCATTGGTCCGTCTGTAGCCGCAACTACTAAGATTGCACCATCCATCTGAGCTGCACCAGTTACCATGTTTTTCACATAATCCGCGTGACCAGGACAGTCAACGTGTGCATAGTGACGATTAGCAGTTTGATACTCAACATGAGAAGTATTAATAGTAATTCCTCTTTCCTTTTCTTCTGGAGCATTATCGATAGTATCGAAATCTCTAGCCTCAGAAAGACCAGCGTCTGCTAATACTTTAGTAATCGCAGCCGTTAGCGTTGTTTTACCGTGATCAACATGTCCAATAGTACCAATATTTAAGTGCGGTTTGGAACGATCAAAAGTTTCCTTTGCCATAATTAATTTATTTTAATCTTAGTTATATATTAGTGTTCAATTTATGCTTCTGAACTAAGAGCCAATGACGAGATTTGAACTCGTGACCTCTTCCTTACCAAGGAAACGCTCTACCCCTGAGCTACACCGGCTTTTTAAACTACACAATGATAAACCAGAGTCCCTCAATAATCAGAAAGAAAACGGATTTATCACTACTTTTGTCTTTAAAAAACTTAACGCAATGTATGCATCGAGATTAGCTCTTTATGCTTAAACAACTTCTATAAAAGAAATTATTTAGAGCGAGAGACCAGGTTCGAACTGGCGACATTCAGCTTGGAAGGCTGACGCTCTACCAACTGAGCTACTCTCGCATTTTGTAATCCATTAATTTAGATTACTTGGTGTTTCAATATTTTAAAATAGTATTCTACGTTTGACAGCATTTTTTTTACAACATATACATTTTTAGATTCCTCTCTAAAGTATATTTTTTATTAAGTAAAAAACTACACTAACTATTTTGTGGGGAGAGCAGGATTCGAACCTGCGAAGACGTAGTCAGCAGATTTACAGTCTGCCCTCGTTGGCCGCTTGAGTATCTCCCCAATTGATCAGAATTATTTTTGAATTTTGAAAGCGCAAAACTAATAAAATATTTTACATTTCAAAGTGAATAAAAATTTTTTTACAAATATTTAATACCTTTCAAAAAGAATGAATAAAAAACCTTATTTCTTTCCAAATAAAAACAAAAAAGCATACGGTTTTTAATCTAATTAATTAAAATCGTTGAACTGAATCAACATCCTAATTCTGATAAAATCTCAATATTTCAATGAGCCGATGGAGGGACTCGAACCCACGACCTGCTGATTACAAATCAGCTGCTCTAGCCAGCTGAGCTACATCGGCTTTTTTACTTTTTAACATAAAAAAGTCCGCTATTTCTAACGGACTGCAAATGTATTGTATTTTATTCTTTACACAAAATAATTTTTAAAAAAAATTACTACACATGTGCATTTAATTTATCTTTCCTTTTTTGCAATTGCCTTTCTAATGACCCAACACACTCATCCACACCACCTTCGAAGCTTTTATTAATTTTTTTAATAATAAATTCATCCCCAGGCACACTTAATAAAATTTCTGTAATTTTATTTTCCTTACTACTTGTATTCATCACCTTAAAAAAAACATCTGCATGAATTATTCTACTAAAATGGTTTTCTAACTTATCTAGTTTAGCCTGAGTAAAATCTAATAATTTCTGATCTACATTAAAATTTACTGATTGCAAGTTTACTTTCATAGGTATTAAGTTTAAATTGGTTGAACGAAAATTTCAAAACCTAAAAAGAAAACAAACGGAAGATAACATCTAGTTATTTTTATTCCTAGGATGAGATGCTTTATACACCTTTGTTAACTCTGCCATACTTTGATTCACATACACCTGCGTTGCTGCTAAGCTTGAATGTCCAAGTAATTCTTTTACGGCATTTAGGTTTGCCCCTTCATTAAGCAAGTGAGTAGCAAAAGAATGTCTTAGTATATGCGGACTCTTTTTTACTTTAGAAGAAGCCTCACTAAAATAGTTATTTATAACACGATACACAAGCGTTTCATACACTTTAACTCCTTTTTCTGTTAATATAAAAAACTGAATTTCTGAATCAGAAACAACTTCTTCTCTCAAAGACAAGTACTCCTTTATTGTACTAACAACCGAAGGTATTAATGGTATATAACGTTCTTTATTTCTTTTACCCAACACCTTCACTAAAGCATTAGACAGATCAACATCTCCCAATGTAAGCTCAACAAGCTCAATTCGCCGCATTCCTGTCGCATAAAACAGCTCCACTATTAATCGATCCCTCACGCTTTTAAAATCACTCCCGGTAACCAAACACCGCAACACATTATCAACCTCTTTAGAAGAAAAAGGTATTTGTAGTTTTTTAGAAACTTTTAGAGATTGATGCTTTGTTAATGGATTTTTATCAATATGCTCTATCTTCAAAAGAAATTTATAATATGTCTTGAGAGAAGACACTTTCCTATTGACAGTACGATTAGAAATCCCACCATCCACTAAAGCCACAATCCAAGATCGGATTTGAGAATAATTAGAAGTAGATATATCACTAAGACTATATTCTTTTTCAAAAAAAACAGAAAAAGACTTCAAATCTGCTTCATAGGCGGTAATTGTATGCCTGGAATACTTTTTTTCTAAAAGAAGATAATCAATAAACTCTTTAACAAACATAAAAAAAACCATTAGACTGTAAAAGTATAAAACTTTTCACATCTAATGGTTTTAATTATTATATACTAAAAAACGTAGTTGATTTTAAATTAAAATCAATATAGACAACGTTTTCAATAGTTACTAAATTTCTTCTGCGTCTCTTAAGTGCTGAATATATTGCGCTTTTTGAATCTGAGCTCTACGCTCTACAGAAGGTTTTAGAAACGCTTGGCGCTTACGTAATTGACGCATTGTTCCTGTTCTATCGAATTTACGCTTAAAACGCTTTAGCGCTCGATCTATATTTTCTCCGTCTTTGACTGGTATAATTAACATAGTTGGACCTCCTTTCTTTAAAATTAGGTTGCAAATATACTACAAAAGTATTATTCACAAAGCTTTATTTTGTTTTTTTTGATTTAATTTTTACCACACTTCAATAATCCACATAAAAACTTAAAAATCAATCAAATAGTTCTAATAAACTACTTCGATCCAAGGACACTAAGTATAAAAACGAGATCAACTCACTACAAGAATCAGGAAACAAGATTCCTTTACCTTGCTTCTATGTACTACACTCAAGGCAAAGCCTTGAGGAACTCTAGTAATTAAATTTTATTGAGCTTCAAAAACATTTTGATATACTTATTAATAACACCATAATTTAGGTTTTGGTCTTATATTCTTTTTTATCAATAACCATTTTAGCTATAATCTCTCGCAAAATCTCAGAAGTCCCTCCTCCGATAGGCCCTAATCGACTATCTCTAAACAACCGTGCTAATGGATACTCTTCCATATACCCATATCCTCCTAAAAGCTGCAAACATTTATAAATCGCCTCATCAGCTATTTTGGTAGATAATAGTTTAGACATTGTTGCTTCTTTGACTACATATTGCCCATCATTTAATCTTTTTGCTACCGAATAATTAAATTCCTTGCACATCTCTACTTCGCTTGCTATATCAGCAATCGTATGTCTTAATGCTTGAAATTTATCAATAGTTTTACCAAAAGCTTCTCTCTGTTTCATATAATTCACCACATAATCTAGAGCAAATTCACTTCTGGCATGAGCATTTACACCCATTATTAATCTTTCTAATGCAAAATGCTGCATGATATATCCAAAACCTTGATTTTCTTCACCCATTAAATTCTCTAAAGGAATGCTTACATTATCAAAAGCGATCTCTCCAGTATCTGAAGCTCTCCAACCTAATTTATCCAATTTGGTCGCAGAAACACCTGAAGCTCCTCTATCTATAACAAAAATACTGATCCCTTTGTTTCCTAGATCAGGTCTGGTCTTAGCTGCAATTATTAAATAATCGCTATAAACCCCATTAGTAATAAAAGTCTTAGAACCATTAATAATATATGAATCCCCAGATTTAACAGCGGTGGTTCTCATACCCGCTACATCAGAACCTCCAAAAGGTTCAGTAATACAAAGACAACCTATTTTCTCTCCGGATATACTTGTTCGCAGGTATTTTTCTTTGATTCTATCATCCCCTTCTTTATTAACATGTGTCATCGCTAAATAGACATGCGCCCATATGGCAGCAGCAAACCCACCAGAATTTATTTTCTGAAGTTCTTCTAAGAAAATAATGGTGTAAAACAAATCCAAATCCATTCCACCATATGCTTCTGGGTATGCGATACCAAAATAGCCCATCTCACCGAATTTCTTCCAGATAAAACGTTCTATAACTCCTGTTTTCTCCCACTTTTCAATATGTGGTACCACTTCCTTTTTTAAAAAATCCTGAAGACTCTTTCTGAATAATTCGTGCTCTTCTGTAAAATACATAGTGTTCAAATGATATCTTTAATTTCTTAACTAACACATCACTGAAATTTTATATTTCCAATTCTATATCTCATACTATAATACTATATAATATTGACAAAACTATATAGCATAGATGTCTATTTCATAGGATATTACTTATAAATGAAACATTTAAATCTTTAATAAAGAGATAATTTGAAATCTTGGTTTTGAAAATTTACAGCAATTTTTTTTCCGATTCTTAATCTAATTTCAAATATAGTTCTATTCTATCTATCTTTTCTAAAGAAACTCCTATGATTTTTTCTAATTCTTTGAAATCCGATATTTCTTGATTTTCTGACACAAAATCTCGTATCTCTAAAGCTGTTTCAAAATCAAAATAGGGAATCTCTACGAGCTCCTTTACTGTAGCTTTATTGATGTTAATCTTTTGTATTTTAACAGGAGTTTTTACCGTGTATAAGGCTAACAATTTAGTGCGCTGATGCTCATATAAACCGGAAATATCCTGAAGTTGTATATCACTAATAAAGCCACCTATTTTATCCCTGTATTGCACAATCCTTTCTGCAATAAAATCAGGAATTCCTATTTCTTCCATGAGCAACTCAGCGCTAATCTGATTTAGATCACCTTTTTGCGCGTAAGATTTAATTGGATACTTATTCGTAAAACTAGGTGTTGATTTTTTATTCTTTTGAATCCAATCCGGAAATTTAAAGAATGGCGAAATCTTTGCAAGTATAGAATCTGAAACCTTAGTTACTTTTTTAAAATCTTCAGTAGAATTTATCCACTTACCGTGACTTCTAAATTCATACAATTTATCTAATTCTAAAGTTGACAACCCTAAGACATAGCCCTTATAATCTGATATAAAATTTGGATTAAAAGGTCTCTGCTCATATGACTCTTTATTCTTAAGCACTTCTTCTTTTAAACAATTAATCTGTGATTGATGCACTGCAAGTTTTTTTAACCCAACGATATCTTCTTTCTGAGGATTAGGATAAAAATAAAAGGTTATCAATAAACAGAAAATTAATAAAGCAAATACAAAAATCCCATTTCGGAAACGTGTGTGTAACTCGAAATGGGATTTTAAAATTTTCATCTATTAAAATAATAAGATTAACTCGTAGAACTTTTTATAGCATCAAAATAACGAGCCAGTTGTTTCTTAACCACTGGAAACAAAAAGAAGAGTCCTATCATATTTGGAAATACCATCGCAAAAATCATAGCATCAGAGAAATCCCAAATGGACCCCATACTTGCAGCTGCTCCGATGATAACGAAAGATAAGAATAAAAGTTTATACACTAAATCCGCAGACTTACCTTTTCCGAATAAAAACTTCCAGGATTGTAATCCATAATACGACCAGGATATCATTGTAGATACTGCAAATAAAACAACAGCTATTGTTAAGAACCAGTCTGAATACGGTATATATTGAGCAAATGCTTTAGATGTAATACCAGCTCCTTTGACCGTCTCACATGACTTAGCTAATTCACCATTTTCATTAATTATATCTGTACACACCACTAATGCTCCACTACCATCTCCACTAACATCTGCGCCATACTCAAAGAAACCACCAAAATTAAATATCACAATGACCAAAGCAGTCATAGTACATATTATAACGGTATCAATAAACGGCTCTAATAATGC
Organism: Aquimarina addita; assembly: GCF_039539305.1. Taxonomy (NCBI): domain Bacteria; kingdom Pseudomonadati; phylum Bacteroidota; class Flavobacteriia; order Flavobacteriales; family Flavobacteriaceae; genus Aquimarina; species Aquimarina addita. Next base: position 381,990 of record NZ_BAABCW010000001.1, read on the forward strand.
AACTAATCCTTCAGATGCAGAATATTTAGTTTTTACCGCAGAATGTGCAATAGAAGCGGACCCAGCACCTGCTTCATTAGAAAAGGCCGCCCGTTTAAAACCAACTAACAAAACACCAATAAGACTACCCACTCCAATGGCAGTAGGACTAAACGCTTCTGAAACTATTAAACTTATTGCATCATCCACCAATGAAAAATTACTTATAATTATATACAAACAAGCAATAATATACATTACTGCCATCAAAGGCACTACTTTTTCTGTAACAGAAGCAATACGCTTAATACCGCCAATAATGATAATTCCTACAAGAATTGCTAATACTACTCCTATCCAAAATCCTGCTCCAGTACTAGTTAATCCAAACAACTTTTTCAAAACCACCGTTGCTTGATTCGATTGGGCTGCATTACCCCCTCCAAAAGAGCCTCCAATACAGAAAATTGCGAATATGACAGCAGTGATTTTACCTAATACTTTAAAACCTCTTTCTTTCAACCCTTTACTTAGGTAATACATAGGCCCTCCGTATATAGTTCCATCTTCTCCTACATCACGGTATTGAACTCCAAGTGTACATTCTACAAATTTTGTAGACATTCCTAATAATCCACAAATAATCATCCAGAAAGTTGCTCCCGGACCTCCCAGAGCAATTGCTAATGCTACACCTGCTATATTTCCGTTACCGACAGTACCGGAAACAGCCGTTGCTAATGCCTGAAAGTGAGAAACTTCTCCTTCTTTACTTTCATCACGGATAGTATCTGGTATATCGCCGTCTACTGCTGCTGAAGGATCTCCCAGGCTATGCCCTTCTACATCATCATACTTACCTCTTACTACATTAATAGCTTTACCAAAATATCGAATGTTTGGGAATCCAAAATACAGTGTAAAAAACAAGGCACTTAATACCAATAAGATGATGACAAAAGGTGCACCATCAAATACTTCAAAAAATATAACACTAGAGAAAAAATCAGAAACAGGCTTAAATGCTTCGTCTATTTTTTTGTCCAGTCCCTTCTCCTGAGTTTCTTGCGCAAAAGTTAAAAATGGAATTATGAGTGTAAAAAGTGAAAGAAGAATTCTCTTCATGATTATGTGAGTTAATTGAATTTAGTTATTTTTTAAGAAACGAGCAAGATGCTAAAAAAAAGCATTGTTACCAATTATTTTAACTATTAAATTATAACGCAAAATAAAAGTGTATTAAAGGAATAACTCACTAAACCTACATTTTCAATACTAAATCTATATATAAAAAACAGATTGTATATTTTCTTATAACAAACTAAATATTGAATTCTTTATTCAATCGATTGATTTGTTCAGGGCGTCCTAAAACCACCACTTTAGACCCAGGCATTAAAATTGTATCTGCCTCTGGATTTACAATATATTCTCCATCCGGAGATTTATATCCTATAATAGTACAGCCTGTTCTGGATCTCATATCGATATTACGAATCGTTCGTTTTTTTGGAGTATCAAACATATCTTCATACGATACTTCTTCTATATTAATAGATTTTTTTCCAATAATAGATAAATTATCCAAGAATTCTATCAAATCAGGCACTACCACAAGTGATGCCATATGATCTCCTCCTATTCGATCGGGCATAATTACATTATCTGCTCCAGCCAATCTAATCTTTTTATAGGAAGCATCCTGAGATGCTCTACTTATGATCTTAAGTTTTCTATTTATTTGCCTTGAAGAAAGCACAACAAATAAGTTATCTGCATCTTCTGGCAATGTACAGATTAGACAAACAGCTTTTTTGATTCCTGCTTTTATCAAAACGTCATCTTCTGTAGCATTTCCTTCTAGAAAACAAAGAGCATCATTTTGATACCTTTCGATTAGTTTTTTGTCCTGCTCAATTACAACAAATTGTTTGTCATATGCTAATAATTTGTCCGCTGCCTGCTTTCCATTACGACCATAGCCAATAATGATAATATGATTTTCCAGTTTGTCTATCATCTTTTGTGATTTTCTATATTGCACTCGTTGAGGGTCGCTTTTACCTACGATATATTCTGTTATAACAGATAAAGAATATCCTAATATTAAAACACTCGTAGTAATCAAAAATATTGCAAATAACTTAGAGGTATCATCCAGGGGTTCTACCTCACCATAACCTACAGTAGACATAGTAATTATTGTCATATAAATAGCATCTATCCATGAAAGTTCGGACACAAAACGAAATCCAAATATCCCTATTATCATCACAGTAACTAATAGGGTAAGTGCTATATATATTTTAGATTTAAACCATGTTAATATCATATTTATAAGTCAAATACTGAAGTCCTTTTAGTATATAGTAAATCTTTTAATTTAAGCCAAAATGCTAGTGTAAGGTAAATCACAAAACCTAATCCAACCGTTGCAAAAGTGGCATAGATAAAAAATAGACGTACATTTTTAGCCCTCATGCCAAGGCGATCAGCTAACCTGCTGGAAACATAAAATCCGTTACGTTCTAAAAATTGTCTTAGATGATAAAGCATATTGCAAATTAATTATATTCTGTAAAAGTCTACAATTTATTTAGCAGATAATTACCAATCGCACATTTTAAACACTTTTTTTGCTCACAATATCCACTTTTGAGCTGGATCATCGATTGTGAATGAATAGCATCTTCTACAGAAATCCCTAAATTAGAGAATCGATCTATAATTGCATTCTTTTCTGCTGGTAATTGTGACATTATTTTAAATATCTCTTCTTCATTACTTTTACCTATACTTTTTGAATATAAAAACTTTAAAGGAATCACTGTATTGATCAATAGTAAATGAACAAAAGCCTTAGTTAAAATTTTCTTTTTAGGAACTGATATTTTAGCAAAAGTATAGTGGGTTTTCCAAAAATCACTGGTCTCTACACTAAATAGATCATAGAATTCATCCAGCGTATTTCTTTTTATAACCTCACTAAACAATTTATTATTTTTATGGTAAAGATTTGCTAACTGTGACAATCTAATAGTAGGGAAATTAGGCGGGCGCAATCTAAAAAACTGAAACGGTAATACTCCTTGATTTGTTAATTGAAATTTATGTTGTAAAAAATGGTAGGTTTTCTCAAGTTTTTGATCATACGGATCATTCAGATCATTGCCTAGTAAATTTGCCTGACCAAAAAATAAGGCCTCCAGCATATCCAAATCAGAACTACATTTTCTTACTATCGAAAAATCAAAAGAATTTGCCAAACTAAAAAATGCATCACCGTTTACCTTTAGTCCAAAATTCTTTGACAATAACTTAAACAAAACAGTCTCCCAATCATTAGAAGAATCCTTTAATAACTTTTGTATTAATACTGATTTTTGCTCTAATCGCTCCAGATATAATCGTTCTTGCCAGTTAGAAACAATAAATTTTGAAACTTCTGATAAACTCTCTTCACATGGAATCCATTTCTCAGTATCTTTTTGAAAAACGTTTTCATACTGTACCAATAATGTTGTATCTACATAATCTGCCAACTGCAAGGAAGGTATAATAGAATTATCATTTCGAAAAATCTCAATATCATCTTCCCACACCACATGTAAAATAACATTATCATAAGCACTATCCTTTTCATGATGATGAACATACCAATCACTAGATTTCTTATGAATCTCTACAGTACCTGCCCATATCTGATTATCAATAGTCAACTGTGCGTTAAAAAAGTCAGGTCCAGAATTAGATTGGTTATGATCTCCTGTACGTTGAAGCACTATTTTTTCATTCTTTGTTGTTCTGAGATTAGAGAAATCAAACTTCTTATGTTTCCAGAGGTAATGGAGAAAATCTTCCTTCATATAGAGTAAATAATCATTGTCATTTTTCAATTCTATGAAAGTAATAAAATTATTATAATCTTATATGTCAATCCCAATATCATTAATAAAGTAAATTTATTTAAAAAAGTGTACTGTGTTCTTAAAACTGAGCGAGAATATTCTTAAGAGAACAACTTTATAATTAACTTCTAGATTTTTACCTCCCAGAAACAAAATTATCCTGCTTATTTTTTCAACCGTATCAGAACCTGTAACTGGCTTAAAATTTTAATATAAAAGTCATAGCTTCATCAATTATTACGATTCTGCAATAAAAAATGATATAATGCCACGTTTTTGTTAATGAAATAATAATATTCTTAGGCTTATTGTCTTTTTATTCTTCTTACAAGTGATTAAGAACTAAAAAATCACAAAAATGTACTATTGGTAAGATTTTTTGTATTAATGGAAATTATTAGGATCATTTCATTTCATTTCTTTGTCTAAGAATTAAGAAACTAACTTTTAGTCAACAATATAAAGATTACAAAATCCTAAGCTTAGTTGAGTTTGTGTTAGGTTATAAATGGTCGTCAATTTTGATGACCATTTATATTTTATAGCATTTCTAGAAATTAATAATTTGTTTTCCATTTTATCTTATATGCTGTCGATACAAGACAACCCAAAATGATTCAGATTAAAATCAAGCTTACATACTCACATCAGGATATACATTAAACCTATTAAAAAAAGCTTTTTTAAACTTTGAAGAATTAGAATAGTTAAGATTATTCATAACTTCTTTTATAGACAAGCTCTCAGTAAAAATCATATTATAAGAGCTTTCCAGTTTTTTATTATTAAAAAATTCTAAAGGAGTTTGATTATGAATTTCCTTAAACATATTAAAAAAATTAGTTCGACTCATATGTGCCATTGATGCTAATTGATCAACTCCTATAAAAGGCTCATCTAGATTGGCTTCCAGATAGTTGCTTACTTTATAGATATTACCTACCTGTGAGCTATTAATATTAAATGGATTCCCATCTGTTTCCCATTTTAATACATCTTTCCAAAAAGTTTCCAGCAATCTAATTCCTCTTGCTATATAATATAGATAATTTTCTATTGCATCCTCCTTGGGATTTACAATTTGATCAAAAAATATAGATTGCTTATAAGAGAGGTAAAACTTATTAATATATTGATGAGAATACCTAATATATTTATCTATTTTCTCTGCCATGTCACTATTTTTCATAAAATAAGGCTTGACATAAGAACTTTTTAGTACAATCATAGTAGATTTTACTTCTGCGCCTTTTGGAATATATACCTTTTCTCCCTTTTGAGCATCTATACATCTCATATTACCAGGTGTATAATTGTCAGAATAAGAACTTACAATCTCATTTTTATGAATTTGATGATCCAGTGCATATTTCCTAAAGTGCAAAATAATATCTTTTTCGCGGATTGGTTTTCTCTCATATTCTATATCTACATTTGCCTTATAATTATTAATTAAAAGGAATACTTCTGGAGATATTTTATAATAACTCAGATATCCTTCACCTATCTCAGGTGGGAAATAAATACGATCTGAAGTACCTTCAGGATTCAGTTGGCTTCTAAAATAGCTCCTTAAAATATCTATATCAGAAAAATCAAATGAATATTTGTTCATGGTTCTCAAATTTTATGAGGATTCGTCAACTTAAAGAGTGTTTTTTTACCAGAACGTTGCGTTAAAAGTTATCAAAAATCAAAATTAACTATTATAATCCGTAAAAAGTTAAAACTACTATTTACCTATACACTATAATATTATAGATCTTTAAACTAAAAAACAATCTACCCAGGTGATTCATTCAGATAAAAACAACCCCTATATTAACTGTTAACAGTTAATATAGGGGGATTGTTGTGTTGAGTAAATATAATAAATTATTTTATATGACTGATTACATCATATTTTGTAATAATATGGTGAGCACCGTTTTGCAGTGATACTATTACTGCAGAATTACCTTTCTTAATCAAACCTGATATCTCATCTAATGATGTATTAGATGTTACTATAGGAAATGGTGCGTTCATAATTTCGCGGATAGGTGTATTACCCATATTTTTATCATCAAGATATGCTGTAAACAAGGCGCTCTCATCTACAGAGCCTACAAAACCTTCACTATCTACTACAGGTATTTGTGAAATCTGAAATTTACGCATACGTTCAATAGCATGTGAAACCAGTTCTTCTGTTTTAACTGTAATTAAAGGTTTCTCTATATGATCTTTTACTAAATCAACTGCTGTAGACACTTCTTCTTCAAGAAAGCCTCTTTCTCTCATCCAATCATCATTAAACATTTTTCCTACATATCTACTTCCATGATCATGGAATAAAACTACAACCACATCCTCTTTTTTAAAATTTTCCTTTAGTTGTAATAATCCTTTGATAGCAGCTCCAGCACTATTACCTAAAAACATACCTTCTTCTTTCGCCAGTTTCTGCGTATATACTGCTGCATCTTTATCTGTAACCTTTGTAAATCCATCAATTATAGAAAAATCAACATTTTCAGGTAAAATATCTTCCCCAATACCTTCTGTTATGTACGAATAAATTTCATTTTCATCAAAAACACCTGTTTCATGATATTTTTTAAATACTGATCCGTAGGTATCAACACCCCAAATTTTTATGTTAGGATTTTTTTCCTTCAAATATTTACCAACACCAGATATAGTACCACCTGTACCAACCCCCACAATAAAATGTGTAATCTTACCTTCTGTTTGTTCCCAAATTTCAGGACCTGTGCTTTGGTAATGGGCTTTTGCATTAGATGGATTATCATATTGATTGACATACCAGGAATTAGGTGTTTCTTCTGCTAATCTTTTAGAAACAGAATAATATGATCTTGGATCATCAGGTTCAACATTTGTTGGACACACCATTACTTTTGCACCTACGGCTCTGAGAATATCCATTTTCTCTTTAGATTGTTTATCCGCCATTACACAGATTAACTTATATCCTTTTACAATAGCAACCAATGCTAATCCCATTCCTGTATTACCAGATGTTCCTTCAATTATAGTACCTCCCGGCTTTAATCTCCCATCTGCTTCTGCATCTTCTATCATTACTAATGCCATACGATCCTTAACAGAGTTACCTGGATTAAAAGTTTCGTATTTTGCTAAAACCAAAGCATCAATATCTTTAACTAAAGCATTCATTTTTACAATAGGCGTATCTCCTATAGTTTCTAATATATTTTTTGCGTAATTCACGAGTTAAACGTTTTTGAGTACATTTTTTGAGTTATTGAGTCCTGTTAAGGTGTTCAAAGATACAAATACCAATTAAGAAGTAAGGGGTTGATTACACCAAACCCAAAACACTAAAATATTTAATTTTCAGACAGCCGCACTGATAACAAAATAACTCAGATGAATCTATTGAAATCTAATAGCCTTAGAAGGTGTAATTTTCGCCACTACATAAGAAGGTAATAGTAGCATTATCAAACACAGTAACATGGTTCCTATATTCAATAAAAAGACAAATCCTATATCAATATATACAGGGGCTTTGTTCACGTAATATGTTTCTGGATTAAGACTAATGGCTCCATAATACTCTTGCAACAGTAATAATCCTATCCCTATAAAATTGCCCCAAAACAATCCGATTAAAATAAGGTATGAAGCATTGTACAAAAATATTTTTCTTATACTCCAATCACTCGTCCCTAATGATTTTAAAATACCAATCATTTGTGTTCTTTCCAGAATCATGACCAACAATGCTGTTATCATATTAATTCCTGCTACCAATATAATTATACCAATAATCCCAACAATATTGAGATCAAATAGTTTTAACCATTCAAAAACACTTCCATACTTCATTGCAATTGTCTGTGCTTGTAAGGTAGAAGGTATTGTTCTATAAATCTCTTCTCCTTTTATATCTATGTCATCAAAATTGTCAATAAAAATTTCAAAATTACCTATTTCATCAACTCCCCATTTATTCATTTTCTGAATATGCCTTATATCTGCTATAATAAATTTTTCGTCGAATTCCTGAAATCCCGAGTTATATATCCCCACAATTTCGAATGCTCTGATATTAGCTTTAGAGTTAGATGTCGTATTTTTTTTTAGAAAAAAAGTGGTGGCCTTATCCCCTACCTTTAATCCTAAACGGTTTGCGGTATAATCAGAAATTATTATTTCTTTATTTCTGGGGTCTGTAAAATCCGGAAGCTCACCTTCTACCAAATATTCTCTAAAATACTCCCAGTTATAATCGTCCCCAACACCTTTTAGTACAATTCCTTCAAAATCATTTGCTGTTCTAATTACACCTAATTTGGTTGCCACAGCCTGCACGTGTACCACGCCTTCAACCTCATCAAAATAAGGATAAAAATCCTGTTCTTTGCGTATAGGAATCAACGATTCTAAACTATTATTATTATCATAACCAGAGACCAGTACATGTCCATTAAAAGCTTCTACTTTTTCCCTGATTTTGTGCTGCAAACCTACTCCTGTAGCAACGGTAATAAGCATCATAACCATCCCAATGGCTATAGCAAAAATTGCAATTTTAATAATCGCAGATGAAATACTACTTTTATGTTCCTTACCTTTGATAAGGCGTTTGGCTATAAAATATTCGAAATTCAATGTTAATTATGGTTTTAATAAGAAATGCATCTACCTACCGATTAGATAAATTCAAAAATACGTTTTTATTCCTTTTTATCCTGTTTTTTTCTTGTGGAAGAGGAACAAAACTCTCATCACAGACCTCAACTGATACTGATATTACAGTATTAAAAGATACAATTCTGGCTAAAAAGACAGTTATAGATTCATCAGCAAACACAGAACCCATTATTATAGGTGCTAATCAAACTGAACTATATTTACCTTTATTAAAGGATAAGAGAGTAGCTATTGTAGGCAATCAAACTTCTGTAATTTTTAAGTTCCCTAATCTTTCAGCTCTTTTACCCAAAGAAAAGAATACTCCGTCCATTCTTACTGAATGTACTCATCTTGTTGATTCTTTATTAAAACAAAATATTAATATTAAAAAAGTTTTTGCTCCGGAACACGGATTCAGAGGAAAAGCAGATGCTGCAGAATTGATTGCAGATGGGAAAGATATAAAAACTGGCTTGCCTATTATTTCATTATATAGTAAAAACAAGAAACCATCGGCAAAAGCACTGGCTGATATTGATATTATAATTTTTGACATTCAGGATGTTGGAGTTCGATTTTACACATATATCTCTACCCTACATTATGTAATGCAGGCATGTGCAGAGAATAATGTCAAGCTACTTATCCTAGATCGTCCCAACCCTAATGGTCATTATATAGACGGACCAACATTACAAATGGAGCATACTAGTTTTGTAGGGGTACATCCGATACCGGTAGTTCATGGAATGACCATTGGCGAATATGCTACCATGGCAAATGGTGAGGGTTGGTTAGGAAATGAGCTAACATGTGACATCCAGGTAATTCCTGTAAAAAACTACACACATCAAACTCCATATAGCTTACCTATAAGACCATCTCCAAATTTACCAAATGACAAATCAATTAATTTATATCCCAGTTTAGGCTTTTTTGAAGGAACTACAATCAATGCAGGAAGAGGAACAGAAATGCAATTTCAAATTTTTGGATCTCCTGATTTCCCTATTGAATTGTATGACTTTTCATACACACCTCAATCCAATTTTGGTGCAAAATACCCTAAACATAAAGGAGAAGTATGTTATGGAAAAGACCTTAGAAATACTAAACGATTGAGTGCTATCGATTTGAAATGGTTGCTCGATGGCTATAAAAACTCTAAGAATAAAGAAACTTTTTTTAATACTAAATCATTTACAATACATGCAGGCTCAAAAATACTTCAAGAGCAAATCATACAAGGATATAGCGAGGAAGACATAAGAGAAACATGGAAAGAAGGACTGGAAAAGTATAGAAAAATACGATCAAAGTATCTAATGTATAGATGATACCCCGAACTTTTTTATGTTTAATGATCACACCGTTTATTATCAAAACTATTTTAATATCAATTTTAGAAAAAACAATAGAGTACTACTTGTTAAAAACGTACTTTATTATTATCAAATAGTACAATATTTACAACCTACATTCATTAAGACCACAATAAAACCTTTTACAAACATATCATTATACGTTGATCAAGACACATCAGAGTTTAAGAATTCATCGATGTATGTACAATCTTATTTTTCACAATTTTGTAATAAACTTCTTATTGTTGCTATCATTTTTTATAGCATAGTGACTGTAGCACAAAATAAGAATAAATCTATAATAGATCGTCAGGAATCCACAACATATCAAAAAGAGAAAGAAGAATTAGATCGCATTGAAAGTCTTTTTGATAATGGAAATCAAAAAGAAGGCTACAAGATGACGCACCAAATTTCGCAAAGAACCAAAAATGAAATAATTCAAACCCGTACTTTACTAATTTTAGGAAATTATTTCAATACAATAGACCTTCCTGATTCTTCTCTTTTTTATGGCAATAAAGTCATTGACCTGGTCAAAAATAAAAAAGACACCGTTTCTAAGATTAACTTATCCAATGCATACAACATAATAGGAAACGCCTATGGAGATAAAAATCTATTAGAAAAAAGTAAACTATGGCACTTTAAGGGATTGGAGATTTCAGAAAAGTATTTAATTCAAGAACATTATTATAAAAAATTAATTAACCTGGCTTCTAATTATAATAGATCTGGTCAATACGATTACGCCATTGAACTACTAAAACCTTGTTTACAATGGGATGGGGATCAAAATATAAAACTAGGTATATATGCAAACCTAGCTATCGCATATTCATACAAAGACCTTCCTATATTATCAATAGAGTATTTTAAAAAGTGTCTTCAATTTTTTAAAGGGAACAACTCCAATAATGAGGTTGCTGTAACACAAAACATAGGAGCTCAGTACCATATAATGAAAGAGTATGACAAAGCGTTAGCATATTATAAAAAGGCGTATCAAATAGCAGAATTAAAAGGTTACCACAGAACTGCTATTGATGCGATGACCAATATGGGATTAGTATATCAGGAGAAAAAACAATATTCCAGAGCTGAAGAAATATTTGTACAAACCTTAATTATCACAAAAAAAAAGAAATTCACTGATAAAACTATTTCATTATTAGAACATTTAGAAAAGAATTGCAAAGAATTAGAAAGGTATAAAGAAGCATATGATTTTTACAATAAAAAAGTACAATTAAAAGATTCTATAAGACTCGCGCAACAGAATAGTGAGATTAAAGAATTAGAAATTAGATTTAAAACATTACAAAAGGAAAAAGAGATCAAACTCCTGACTATCGAGAATAAAAATCGAGAATTAGAATCAAAAAGCCAACAGGAAGCAATTACTAATCTTACACTACAACAAGAAATTAAACAGAAAGAAAATCAAAACAAAATATTGGTTTTTCAAAACACAAATACCAGAACGATCAATGAAAATCTTTTGCTAAAAAGCAATCAAGAGATTAAAGAAGTACAACTAGAGGTTCAGCAAGCTGAAACACGACGGCAAAAAGAATTCAAAAACACTATTATATATTTCTTCTTAATACTCTTAGTCCCTATAATCGGTTTACTTATTATTTACTATCAAAAATTACAAACACAAAATGAATTGAATCAAAAACAAAAAGAAATAAATAATCAAAAAATAGCTTCATTGCTCAAAGACCAAGAACTAAAAATTATTAAAACCTCTGTAGACATTAAAAGCAAAGAGCGAAAACGAATTGCTCAGGAACTTCATGATAGTATCGGTGGAAACCTCGCAGCAATAAAACTACAACTTAATAATACCATTATTAATACAAATAAAAAGGAATTAAAATCTATAAATTCACAGATAGACGAAACCTATATCCAAGTAAGAAATCTTTCTCATAATTTACTTCCTAAAAAGTTTGATAATAATCACTTCTGTGATGTAATAGAAGAGTATTTAAATAATATATCGGGTGTAACAAATATTAATTCTTCTTTCTCTCCATATCCAAAGACTGATATTAACCAGCTGGAAGAGAATCTGCAAGTCCAGATATATCAAATTATTCAGGAACTGATTACTAATACTATAAAACACGCAAAAGCTACAACCATAGAGCTACAAATCAATATATCCGATCATATTGTAAATATTTTGTTTGAGGATAATGGGATAGGTTTTGACATAAAACTATTAAAAGAAGGTATCGGTTTAAAAAATATAAAAAGCAGATTACACCAGATCTCAGGAGTATTACATATAGATTCCAGAAAAAAACGTGGAACTATTATAAATATAGAAATTCCCATTATATCAAGTAAAGTAATCGAGTCAAAGATGCTTTAAATTATATATTCAGTAACCCAATCATTTTAAGATATAGAAGCTTAATTCAAATCATATTTTGGGTTTGATTCACCCTTATTTTGATACTTTTCTCAAAATAAAATATCCCTATTTTCAGGGATAAAAGAAAGCGATAGAAATAATACATTTGTATATGTCCAAATTAAAACTACAGGTTTTACTGCTCTTCATTGTCTGTATATCCCAAAAGGGAACCGGGCAAATAAACAACGCCAAAGACAATCCTGATTCAAGTTTGACAAGTGCATCAGAGAAAAAGAAAGAAAAAAAAGAAATTGAACATATATCTCTTCTTTTTAGAAATGATAAAGCTGAGCAAGCCTATAATAAGGCATTGCTTATTAGTAAAAACTTAAAAGATAAAGAATCAATTGTTACTATTAATTTATTTTTATCAAGATATTTCTATAAAAAATCATTACTTGATTCCTCCATCCATTATGCTAAAAAAGCATTAAAAGTAAATACAATCTCTAATGACTCCATTAAAAACAGAAAAAAAGGGCAAATATATGAAGTACTCGGAGCTAGTTATACTATAAAGGGATTATATAACGAAAGTAAAAAGTGGCATCTTATGGGTATGAATGCTACAGAAAAATATGGTGAAAAAGAATTTTACTACTCTCACCTACATAATCTTGCCATTAGCTATATGATGCTAGAAGATTACACTACAGCATTACAATACTTCAAACAATGTTTGATTTATCAAGATGATGAAGAATTAACATATCTCACCTATTCTAATATAGGAGATATTTATGGAACTCTAGGACAATTTGATGTATCCAATGATTATCTGGAAAAAGCAAACGTTTTATTACAAAAAACTGGGGATACCTATATGTACGCGATAACATTAATAAGTATAGGATCTAATTATCAAAAACAAGGTAATTTAGAAAAAGCTATTTCATTATATCAAGATGCGCTGGTGATTTCTAATAAAAATAATTATGACTACATTACATTAACTGCTAATTTCAATATTGGTATCTCACTTATTGAAACAGAGGAATATAAAAAAGCAACTACTTCATTTTTAACTGTTATAACCGATGCCAAAAAACTAGGTATATTGCAGGAACAGATGGATAGCTATGAGCAACTTAAAGAAATTGCATTACTAAAAAAAGACTACAAAAAATCTTACACATACTTAGTTCAAGAGACACAGATCAAAGACTCTATAATAAAGTCACAAAAAAGAAAGGAAATTGCTCAACTTGAAATACAATATAAAACTTTGAAAAAAGAAAAAGAAATTACTTTTTTACAGGCAGAAAATGCTCATAAAAAGTTGGATATTGAAAATCAAAAAAAAGCATTAGACAATATAGTATTACAGCAAAAAATAGAACAAAAAGAAAATAGCAATAAAATATTATCTTTTCAGAACTATACAGAGAAGACACTAAATGAGAACATTTTATTAAAAAAGAATCAGCAAATTAAGGATGTTCAATTTAAAATTCAGGAAACAGAAACATTAAGACAGAAAGGTTATAAAAATATAATCTTATATTCTTTTTTGGTGATACTGATACCCATCATAGGTCTACTCATTATATATTATCAAAAATTACAAGCACAAAGTGAATTAAATAGAAAACAAGAAGAAATAAGTCAACAAAAAATTTCATCCCTTATAAAAGATCAGGAATTAAAATTAATTAAAGCAACGATAGAAGTAAAAGATAAAGAAAGAGAACGCATTGCACAGGAACTTCACGATAGTATCGGTGGTAATCTTGCGGCTATAAAAATACAATTAAATAATGCTTTCGCAAAAGTCAAAAAAGATGAATTAAAAATCATCAATACGCATATAGATGACACCTATGAACAAGTGCGAAGTATTTCTAATAACTTAATCCCAGAAAAATTCAGTAAAAATCTTTTTTCTGATGTCCTAGAAGAATATTTTAACACGATAATTACATCGAGTAATCTTACAGGCTCTTTTACAGCATATCCCAGAAAAAAAATTGATACTCTTCATGAGAATTTACAAATAGAAGTTTTTAAAATTATTCAGGAATTACTAACCAATACAATTAAGCATGCCAATGCTTCAACCATTGTACTTCAATTAAATTTAATAGATACCATACTAAATATATTATTTGAAGATAATGGAATTGGTTTTAATGTAGAAAATAGTACAGATGGTATTGGATTTAGAAATATTAAAAGTCGATTAAAACAATTATCAGGAACTTTGTATATTGATTCCAGAATGAAGAGAGGTACTATTATGAATATTGAAATTCCGAACACAACTATATTTAATGAAATTAATAGTGTCACATCTCATTAAATATCAACCAACACAAACTAACCTTATGAAATATAATTTAATAATAGTGGATGATCATAAAATGTTTTTAGATGGACTGCTTAGCATTCTTAATTCTAAAAATGAATACAATATCCTTTTAACAGCAAAAAACGGTACTCATATTGTCAAATATCTAGAAATCAATCCTAACGAGAAGATTGATCTAATTATTACTGATATCACAATGCCAGAAATGGACGGTATTACCCTCAACAAAATTATAAAAGAAAAAAATAACAATATAAAGACACTAGTGGTCAGCATGCACAATGATCCTGACATGATTGATAATCTTATCGCTCATGATGTGGATGGTTATGTGCCAAAAAATGCAGAAAAAGAAGAGTTTCTAAATGCTATAAAGACGATCATAGGTGGAGATAAATATTTTTCAAGAGAAATAAAAGATATTTATACCGAAAACAAATTTTCTAAAAAAAGAAAAGAACAAATTAACCTTACACAAAGAGAAATTGACGTCATCACATTAATTGCGCAAGAATATACAACTCAGGAAATTGCAGAGGAATTATTTTTAAGTAAGCATACGATTGAAAGCTACAGGAAAAATCTGATCGCAAAACTTAATGTTAGAAACCTTGCCGGACTCACTAAATATGCATTGAAGATGAAGTATATTAAGTCTTAAGTTATCAAGCAAATGACTTGTATCATACATCTGCCCACACATGTAAAAAGCTACACTTCATCAATTAGATTAAATTAACGCTTTTATCGATTTGCTTCAGTGTTTTTTACTCAATTACTAAAAAAAAAAAATTACTTTACACAAAAGTAACAATACTACAAATTACTACCTATACCACTAATATACCCCTGTTTTCAGGGTACTAGATTTCACTAGAAAAGGTGTTTTACAAAATCACAATACTCTCCATCTTTGTAGTATACAATGGCATATAATAATCTTGCCGTTTTTAAACAAACTGTATATTAAAGACTAATCATTAACCCTCTAAAAACAAACAATATGATTTGGGGAATTACATTAATTTTTTTAAGTATTATAGCAGTACCATCGTTACTGCTTTCAAAAAAACCGGATGCAAAAGAACTTTTAGCAAAAATTGAACCTTATCAAGGATGGATAGGTCTTATATTTTGCATATGGGGAGTTTGGGGTATTATTTCTATGGTTCTTAATATAGGATGGCTTTCTACATTTCCAATTCGCTGGACCGTATATTTAGCAGGAAATATAGTTGAAGCCGCATTAGGTTTCATGCTTGGATTCGGTATGATCAATCAATTGCTATTATCTAAAAATGAAGCTGCAAAAGAAAAAGCAAATAAACTAAGAGCAAAACTAGCACCAAAACAAGGAAAATTAGGAGTTCTAGGATTAATCATTGGTGCTGCAATGATTATACTGGCATTTTTGCCTTATTAAGGCATCAAAATATGTTTAAGCATATTAATACAATTTAGTTAGTTGACCCTAAGGGGAGAAATTAAATCTTATCCCAGATTTTTTTCTCTCCTTAATCAGTATGGTGTAGAATTAAAATAAAAAACTCAAATAGTCGTAATGATTTAATTACAATTCATAATGATCAAATACAAAATCAATTACATCCTATTATTAATAAGATAGTTTTATTATTTCCAATTATAATTGTAAGTTTGGCAGGCTAATTGCTATAGTTAAGAGTAAGTTAAAATCAATCATTAATATCTAAATTAAAAACATGAAAACAAAAATTGCAATCCTATTCGTTCTTGCTGCCTTAGGTAGTAACTTTAATGCTCAAGCCCAAAAATTTGGTAGTTCAATCAGTAAAGAAGTGATGGGTAAAACGATCAGAGTACCATATACTGATGTCGTTTCTTATTTAGGACACGCAGAAGCAGGAGCACAGGATGAAGTAAAAGATGGTAAAAACTTTTATTACATATACGTTTGGGTACCTGTAGCAGCTCCAGAATTAGGTGTTAGAATGACATCTCCTGCTGGTAAGAGAAAAATCAAAAATGCTATTGTATCCGAGGATTATACTGCAAATGCAGGTTCGACAGATTCTTTTGATACTTATATCACATTAGAAAGATCTACTATTTTAAGTAAAAGTAATATTACAGAAGAATCAGTTGCTGGAGCAACGTGGTTTACATTAGCACAAAATGACGATTCTGAAGATGGTTCTAAAAAAGGAAGTAATTCTCTTTTAAGACATAAAACAGATATTAAAGATCCATTATCTGCAATCACTGTAGGATTATACCGTATTGGTTTTACAACCTTTAAGGCCGGTGATGTTAAAGGAACTTTCTTAGCAGAAATAGGATCTCCAGTAAAATTACCTGGTGTTGTTATGGCTAAAACTGTAGAAGGACTTAATGCAGCACTAGCAGCAGCAAAATAGTCTCTTAGTAGTACAATAAATACTCACATATTATGTCCCTACAATTGCTTTTGTAATTGTAGGGACATTTTTTATACTTCGTCTATCATTTATCTTATTCAAGTTAATTGAACATTAACATTATCATCTTTTCTTTCTGATCAACGATTCTTTAAAAACACAGGGTTCTTTTCGGTTAGATGATAGAATAGATCTTCCTATTATACATTTTGCATCATTGTTAATCATAGTCTCATCACTTTTTTATAAAATTCCCTGAAAACAGGGTAGTATGTAAGTTGTAATTATATTTTCTTCGAACTCTAAAATTAAAAAGCACATGATAAATTCGATAACTAACCTTATTTTTCTACCATTAATTCTTCTAAGTTTTAATCTTTTAGCAATGACGATTCACACAACAGAAACGAATACTATGGATATGCAGGACGAAGAAAAATTTATATATTTAGAAGTATATGGAGAAGGAAGTCATGTGGAAGTTAGGTTAAACGATATTCCTGTAACTACCTTAAAAACAAACACTACAGAAACAGGGTATGGTAATTCATATACGCAGGCACAATACTTTGTCATGCCAGGAATTAATACGCTATCCGTATACCCATTAACCAATAAAGGAAAAACCTTTATTCGCTTAGTTAATTTCACAAAGGCAGATGGTTCTACAGCTAGAGACAAAGGAGAAACACTTATAAAAATTGAGATTGATAATAATGATACGCCCGTTCACAAAGAGGTCACACTAGCTTCTGATAGAAAAAATTGGTCCTGGATGGAGGTAGATCAAATAAACAATAAAAAAGACAAGGAAGAAGCGCGGTCCTTTGCAACTTCATTTTACAAGACAATGGTATCTGGTGATATCCAGAACATGATTATAGCTATGGATCCAATACTTAATTATAAAATAACGGCTAAGCCAGAGACTAAAAAGGAAACTTTAATTACCGAAATTACAAAAGGATTGTCCATGGCTTTTAACGATGAATGTATTTTTGACGATATTAATACCATATCGATTGATTTAGTTCCTATTGCCAACGGAAAACTATTTCTGGTAAAGCGAAAAGATGGAACTACCTTATTTAGAACCTCAGATAAAAGTGAATTTATCGTTGGTTTTAAGGATATCATCGGGCGTAAAAACGGAGTATGGCAATTTTATCATTGATACTTTTTCTAGAACCTTATCTAATCTTATCAAAACTTAGAATAGTGATCCAATTAAAAGATTTTTATCCTTAAGCTCTATGAAGCCTACATTCAAGCTAAATTTAGCTATAATCTTAATTTTTATAAGCTATTTTTCTTATGCACAAAATAAATTCGATAATATTAAAACAAATTATATGAAATATGGTGCTGTTATCAACATAAAACATGGTGAAGAAATCAAATTCGAAGATGGGTTATCCATTACTTTAGCATCATTTTCTCATAAAAACTCCATAAATCAAGTAACTAAATCATCTGCTTACCTAATACTAAATAAAAAGAAAGAAAAAAACGAAGTATTCTTATCTATTTATAGTGATGATAACGAAAAATCAGATGAGGAGCTTAATTCATATGAATTCACAAAAACTGTTCAATCCGAAGATAATATAGAATCAGTAGTAACTAGTATAAATAATGATAGAGTTATATTATGGAAAAAATATAAAATACAGCTCAAAGGGTTCGAATACGATAAATTCATTAAGATTATAGTATCCGAAAAATAAAATCATTCCAAACTACAAAATATTATCCTCTCCGATTACTCTTATGCTCTAAAGGTATGACTGCTTTTAGTTTTTCCACAATATTATAGGCTGCAGGGCATATAGTAATATTCTCCATGGTTAGCTTAGAAATCTGATAAAACTTTTTATTATTGGTATGCGGATATTCTTTACAGGCTTTTGGTCTTACATCATAAATCAAACAATAATTATCTGATGCTAAAAAAGCGCAAGGGGTCTCTTGCAAGACAAAGTCTCCATCTTCATCTTTTCTTAAATATTGTTCTTCAAACTGATATGAACTTATTTTTAAATGTTTAGCAATACGATCTACATCTATATCTGTAAATAAAGGCCCGGTAGTTTTGCAACAATTAGCACAATCTAAACACTCGGTTTTTTGAAATTCTTTATCATGAAGCTCCTGCATCGTTCTATCCAAGTGCTTAGGTGGCTTCTTTTTGAGCTTTACAAAATACTTTTTATTTTCAATCTCCTTATCTTTGGCCAGTTTTGGTAATTGATCTATGATTTTTTGCATATTGCAAAAGTAACTCATAATGAGTATTAAAAAAACTTATACACTCACTCTATTCCAATAAACCATAAGCTACTATGAATAAAGATATATTTGGATTGGCAATTACCGATTTTTATCATCACAAGTACTGCGAAGATATCATTGTACAAGCGCCTGACTTTGATGATGACGTTATTCCTGTTTCTTATTTATTCAGATCATATGATGATATGCCAGCAATAGAACAAAAGGCACTGGATCTTGCGTATGGAAAGATATTGGATATTGGCTGTGGTGCTGGTAGTCACAGTCTATTTCTTCAGGAAAAACAAAAATTAGATGTACATGCAATTGATATTTCTAAAGGAGCTATCGAGATTTGTAAGAAAAGAGGTCTTGCAAAAGCATCAACCATTAATATTTTTGATGTAAAAGGTATGAAATACGATACATTACTTCTTTTAATGAATGGTAGTGGTATCATAGGTAAATTATCACATATTGACCATTTCTTTATACACATAAAGAGCATATTAAAAGATTCTGGTCAAATTTTAATAGACTCATCCGATATCTCTTATCTTTTCGTAGAAGAAGATGGTGGGCTGTGGGTGGATGCTTCTGCTGGATATTATGGTGAAATGCAATATAAACTAACTTATAAAAACAATAAATCAGACTGGTTTGATTGGTTATATTTAGATTTTAACACCTTACAAAATGCAGCAAATGCTCATGGATTTCTTTGTGAATTAATTATAGAAGGATCAGCAAATGATTTTTTAGCCAGACTAACCTTAGTTTAATAGCCTTTACCGGTTAATTTTTCTATCGTTTGTTCATATAAACTTCTACTCCATAATTCACTTACCTCACTTACCATCATAGTTAGAGTTTCGCTTTGATTCTGAACTTTTTTACCCACCTCAGAGTTATAGAATGCATTCAATTCTGCTTTTTGAGCATCGGTTAGTTGTGTTATATCAGCAACTACCTGTGAGCCCGTTTCAGACTCATAAAAAGTAATCAATTGTCTGATATCATCTTGAGAAAAATTACTACGATAGGCAGATACTAATAAAGACTTAATATTAATAATAGCATCTTCTTTTTGATTTTTTAATTCATCCCATACAGAGTCAGGCACGTTTCTATCCTGATATTGTTGTTGCAGCATCACAAACATTTGATCTACTGCACCCTCATATTGTTGTTCTGTTCCGTTTATTTCTAAATACTTTATAGCATCTTCATGGTATGATCTTTGCTGCCCATATATCACACTTGTTAAAATAAAAGTTAAAATAAAAACTAAACTTCTCATAAATTCGTTTATTTACTAATCAATACTTTTTTGAAAAAATTTTATGCAAATTACAAAATTACTTAGCATCCTGATCATAAGCTCACTAATTCTTATTGGGTGTTCCAATGACGATGAAGATACCCCAATCGCATCAGGTTTATCTGCTAACACACAACCTTTAGGTAGTTCAGCTAATGACCTGTTAAGTGATGCTACTTATAAAGGATTAACCATAGAGATGGTCTCTGTAGAAGGTTTTGAACCAACTGCAACAGCTGTTAATGAGTTCAAATCCTTTCTGGAAGAACGCATATTCAAACCAGACGGTATTACTATTAATCAGCGAAGTGTTGCCTCATCGGGTATGGCCCCTTTTACCACTCAGGAAATTAATGAGATAGAATCTGATTTACGAACCACCTTTAATGAAGGTGATGAAATCGTTATTTATATTTATTTTGCTGATGGAGGCAATGAGGAAGACACCGATACTAAAATCACTTTAGGAACGGCGTATCTTAATACTTCTTTGGTTATTTATGAAGACACACTACGTAAATTAAGCATGAATACTAATGCACCCTTATTATCTACAATTGAAACCGCTACTTTGAATCATGAGTTTGCACATTTATTAGGATTAGTTAATATAGGAACCTCACTACAATCAGAACATGAAGACTCAGAAGCCAAAGGGCATTGTAATGTAACAAGCTGTTTAATGGCTGCAGCTATAGAATTTCGTTCTGGCATGATGAATATGCTCGGTAATGGTGTTCCTCAATTAGATGACCAATGCATTGCCGATTTACAAGCCAATGGAGGGAGATAACCTACTACAGCCATTAATAAGATACTTATAATTTAATCACATAGACTTCTATTTCTTGGCATTTGATTTTTCATACACCATTTCTCCTCCAATATAGGTTTTTATGACTTTGACATTGGGAATTCTATCCTCATCTATTCCCATTATATTTTCTTCTAGTATCACAAAATCAGCAAGTTTATTGACTTCAATACTTCCTTTTTCAAGTTCTTCAAAATTACTATAGGCTGCCCAAATAGTCATTCCTTTTAGAGTTTCTTCACGACTTAAAGCATCTTGTTTTTGAAAACCACCTTCTGGATATTGTTTTAAATCTTTGCGGGCTACTGCTGCATAAAAAGTATAAAAAGGGCTTACATTTTCTACCGGATAATCTGTACCTAAAGCTATTTTCCCGGTTTTTTCTAACAGCTTTTTATAAGCATAGGCTCCTTTTATTCTTTCTTCGCCCAATCGTTCATCTGCCCAATACATATCACTGGTTGCGTGTGTAGGTTGTACACTCATGACCAGGTTATCATTCAAAATCTCAAACTCTGTGGGAGCCACTACTTGTGCATGTTCTACACGCCATCTCCTATCCGATTTATCTTTGAGCACCTCATAATACGTATTCATCACTACTGCATTTGCTGAATCTCCAATCGCATGTGTATTCATCTGAAAATCTGAATCAGCAATTGTTTTTGCCAATTTTTTAAATTCAGCAACACCTATAACCATAGCTCCAAAATGATTTTCTTTATCTGTGTATGCTTCTTTTAACACGGCTCCTCGTGATCCCAAAGCGCCATCTGCATAAACCTTAAAAGAAGAAACATTAAGTCGCTCTGTCTTATAAACGCCATCTGCAAGATATTGATCTACATATTCAGGAACATTACTCACCATAGCATACATTCTTATTTTTAATGCTTCTGATTTTTGTAAACTATCTATCAATGAGATTACCTCTGGACTTAAACCAGCGTCATCTACCGTCGTTAATCCATAACTAAAATTGATAGCTTCTGCTTCCTGTAAAGCGGCAATTTGCTCTTCTCTGGTAGGCGCTGGAAAAACAGCTTCTACAAGCTCCATAGGATTATCAATCAATATCCCTGTTAATTGACCGTCTTTTTGTAATATCTCTCCTCCAGAGACTTTCGTTTCCACAGTTATTTTAGCCAAATCTAATGCTTTCTGATTCACTAGCATGGCGTGACCATCTACTCTTGTTACCGCTACAGGTGTATCAGGAAAAAGACTGTCTAACTTTTCTTTAGTTGGAAACTCTTGTAACTCCCAGTCATTTTGATCCCAACCTCTACCGGTAATAAAGGAAACGTTTTTCTCTTTTTGAAATGCTACAATCCGACTGATCACGTCTTCATAACTAGTAGTTCCTGTAAGATCCACTTTTTGCTGTTGTAACCCCAGTCCATAAAAATGACAATGTGCATCAATGATACCCGGTATAATCGTCTTTCCTTCTGCATTTAACGAATCAGAAAAAGAATATGTCTTCTTTAAAACTTCACTTGTTCCTACTCCAATAAATTTTCCGTCTTTTACAGCAAAAGCCTCTGCTCTTGGCATGCTGTCCTGTACTGTATATACATTAGCATTAAAAACAAGAAGATCTGCTGACTTTTTGGGTTGCTGACAAGAAAAGAAGAATACTATACTTATCAATAAAAAAAATAATTTTCGCATAATTTAGTTGAGTTTGATTTGCTTTTCAAAAGTAAAAATAAAAACAACGTTATTCTTCTTTTATCATAAGCTTAACTTTTGTTAAATACTTTAACCTTTTTATGTCTAAACAAAAAAGCACGTTAAAAACTTTTAGTACATTTATCTATTATTAGAGTCTGTAAATTTAGGCATCCTTGCTGCAATGAAAAACAAATCATTATATTCCAGAAGAGATTTTACAAAACTTACCACATTGGGTGCCATAGGAAGTATACCTCTTATCAATACTGCAAATACTATTTTAACACCCACTATTTTGGTTCCTAATGATTTAAAGATATTTGTGTTTTCAAAACATTTACAGTTTCTCAATTATATGGACATGGCTGAAGCTGCCAAAGAAATTGGTTTTGATGGTATTGATCTCACCGTTAGAGATAAAGGACATGTATCACCAGAAAAAGTGTTAGAGGATCTACCTAAAGCTACAGAAGCGATCAAAGCGTTTGGTTTTACTCCGGATATGATCACTACAAAGATTAAAGATATCGATAACCCGCTACACATAAAAATTCTGGAAACTGCCAGTCAATTACACTATACATATTGTAGAATGGGCTGGTTAAAATATTCTGAAAATAACAAGATTCTAAAAGATCTCAATGAATTTAAAAATAAAATTACAGATCTATCTAAACTCACTCATTCTCTGGGAATCATAGGTACCTACCAGAACCATGCAGGCATCTATATGGGATCTTCTATCTGGGATCTGGATCAGGTTTTAGAAGGCATCAATCCTAATCATCTGGGTGCTCAATATGACATTACCCATGCCACTGTAGAAGGTGGTAGAAATTGGGAAGTAGGTTTTAGATTAATTCAGGATCATATCAACAGCCTGGTAATTAAAGATTTTAAATGGGGAATCTCTAACGGAAAATGGAAACCCATATATACTCCACTGGGAGAAGGAATGGTTGATTTTAACAGCTATCTTTTCTTATTAAAAAAATTAAACATTAACGTACCAATCTCTTTACATTATGAATACGATCTGGGTGGCGCAGAACATGGGGGTACTACTTTATCTATTAGTCACAAAGAGGTATTTGCCAGAATGAAAAAGGATGTAATATTCTTGAGAGAAGCCTGGAAAAACATAGAATAAAATCTGAATTACATGAAACTATCTACCACCACCTATACTCTTTATTTTTTGATTATCGTATCTTATATAAAAGCACAGGAAATCGCAACACATCAGGTAATCAAAACTGATCAATTGTATGAATATCTAAAAGATGATATCAAAAAAAAAGTAACAAATTCTGAAGCTGAACTTGCCACTTATTTTCGCCAAAAGTTTACAGAACGTTTCTTTTATGACTGGAAAACTTTTGAAGACCGATTTGAAACATACAATACATCATATCACAAAAAAATAACTCATATTAGCCGAGCAGAAGACCACATAGGAAAATTCACAGGAACAACGTCCTGGGTGCTTCCTTTTAACTATCGTAATGGAGAAAAAGTAAATGCATACGCATTACGTCATCTTGCCAGACAACATAAAATGGTAGATGTAGGTTTTCAGTATTTCTATGACCAAAAAGATCCTAAATACATCCAATACTTTGTAGATCAGATGCATTCGCTAAATGCATCTTTAGAAAAAGGAACCTACGAAAAAATCAAAGATGGCAATGGTGTGTATGAGGCTTTTAGGTCCGGATACCGTGTACTTAACTGGTTAACAATTCACAACATGTTTTTAGGAGAGAACACCTATACTAATAAAAACCAACTCATTACCATTGCTACTTTATTACAGCATGGTGCCCACTTATATAAAAACAATGCCGAATTTAAATCTGGCAACCATCAAACCAGAGGTGTATCCGCCTTAGCTATGTTAGCTATCCTTTTACGAGATTTTAAAGGTACAGAGAAATGGTATGAACGAGCGATGACCCGATTAGAAGAACATCTCTCTAAAGAGATAAATCCAGATGGCTTTCAGTTTGAACGATCGGTACATTATCATATGAGTGATATCGAAAATTACTTTTATGTATATCAATTAGCAAAAATTAGTCATATACAAGTAGATAGTGTCTGGGAAAACAAACTACAATCCCTGTTTACCACGCTCGCTAAAATTGCTTACCCCGATGGTAGCGCTCCGGTTTTACAAGATGACACTAATATCCCTTGGGGAGAGAAAAATGATATTTCCGGTACAATGACTCTCGGATATTTATTATTTGAAGATCCTGAATTAGGATATTTTGCAACAGATCAGGTAGATGATAGAATGTATTGGTTTCTTCAAACAGCACAATTACATTTACTTGAGAATATAAAAAAACAAACACCTTCATATGGTTCTCTTTCGTTTCCCGATACTGGATACTATATTATGAGAGAAGGCTGGAATAACCATGATAAAATGATGATCATTAGTAATGGTATCGATGATAAAAAACCTGATCATCAGCATGGTGATATTTTGGGAATACAAGCCATTGCCAATGGTCAGGCAATATTACCTAATTATCAGGTTCGGTATTCGTTAAAGGATTTTGAACTATTCAAAAATTCTATGGTAAAAAATGTAGCTTTAGTAGATAATGAATTACAAGGAAAACAATGGACTTCTAATAAAGGAGGTAGTGGTTTTGGTAAATTCAAAAAATTACCAAAACCTACGACCATTACATGGAAAAGCAATAACAACTTTGATCTATTTGTGGGTACACATACGGGTTTCGAAAACATAGGAGTCTCCTACTCCAGACAAGTATTATATGTAAAAGATGATTTCTGGATTGTAAAGGATAATTTTAAATCTGATACTCAGCACACTTATAAACAAGTCTGGCAAGGACATTATACCCAAGAACAAGGAGCAGATTTAGTACGATCTACATTTGCAGATGCCAGTGGATCCGATATATTTCAATTAATTCCTACAGAGATTAGTAAGAAAAATGGAGCAAGGGGAAAAGAATGGACCGTGATTAACAAAACAGGAGTAAATAACTTTAGTTTTATTACGGTAATTTATCCATATACCGGATATGATAACAGAATCAATGAAGAAGATAAAAATCCAGTACTAAAAGATTGGAAAACGAATGACCTGTCATTTGAAGCAACAGGTCATCAGCTTCGTTCTCTTTCTAAGGATCAAAGAGCATTTCTTTTTAATGTTAAGAATATATCCATAAATAAATTAGATCTTACGTTTGCAACAGAAACTGATATTTTTATTGAAATAGATGAAAAAATGATCTCAGTACACTTACTAGGAGATAAAAAAGTAGAAATTGTAATGGTGGGCAGTGATGCTAACACAATAAACAACCAAATAGTAAAAAATAAAGGAATCTTAGCGCCAGGAAATATAGTAACTTGTATAAAGAAATAATTATATCAATCGAGATAAAAAATGACAATAAATACTCACTTAAAAAACGCTAAACAAGATACAACATACATTATGAAAAGATTTGTTGTATCAACACTATTCATTTTTTTTATTTCATCCCACAATGCACAATCTATAGAACAACATGAAAAAATCGGAGACTCTTTATTAACCGCTGGTCAGTATGATGTAGCAATCACATATTTTGAAAAAGAATTACAAGAGTTTCCTAAAAATGAACAAATCCTACGATACCTCGGTTATAATCATATTGCAAAAAACAATTTTGATCAGGGTGAAAAATATTATACAGAAGCATTATCTGTAAATCCCAAGTGTGGACGTTGCTATAATAACATTGCAAGAATTTATTATCTAAAAGGTAACACCAGAAAAGCTTTAGAACTTGCTAATAAATCGGTAAACATAGATCCTAAAGATGCATCCTTATATGCTAGCAGAGCCAAATTAAAAGAAGCCTTGAATAATAAATACGGAGCCTTAATAGATTATAATAAAGCTATTGAAATTGATCCTACGCACCCCGGCTATTTTTTAGAACGTGGTTCATATTATGCTAATACTGGAAATGTTACTTCAGGTCTTGCTGATATGACAAGAGCAATAGAATTAGCTCCAGAAAGTTATAACCCTTATTTTAGTAGAGCCAATATATATTATGACCAACAAAGGCATAAGGAAGCTTTAAAAGATATAAACAAGGCAATTGAACTAGATAGTACCCAGCAATCTTTGTACACAGGGAGAGGGTCTATCTATGCAGCTCTTCAAGAAGATCAAAAAGCAATTGACGATTACTCTAAAGCCATAGCTATCAATAAAAACTATTTTTTACCCTATCTTAATAGAGCCTTATCGTATTATCAACTAGAAAATCTAGATGCTTCTTGTGCCGATTATAATGCACTCAATTCTTTAATCGAAAAAGGAAACCTAACAGATGAGGTAATAATATCAGATATAAAAAAATCAATTGAAGATATTTGTAATCCTGAAAAACCTAGTTATTACTATCAAAGAGGTGTGGCACACTACAATCTAGCAGAATTTGATAAAGCACTCAATATATATGACGAAGGACTTGCGAAGTTCCCTGAGAGCGGAATGTTATTATCATTCAAAGGAAATACGCTACTAGCTATTGAAAAATATGAAAAAGCTATAGAATTCTACACATATTCTTTAGAAAAAAAGGAAAGTGTAAAAGATGAAATAGCAGTCCATCCCAGGTTTGAAAAAGAATCAAAAAAACAAACAAGTTTCTATGATCGTTTCTTAGCATCGACAAACCTTAGTATTACAGAATGTTTAATCTACCTGGACCGCATGGACGAAGCTTTGATAAAAATCAATGAGGCTATTGCGCTCATTCCAGATGTAGTCGATTTTAATAAAGAATTCTATTATAATATAAGAGGACATATTTATTTGAATATGAATAAAAATGAACTAGCAATAAAGGACTTCAAAACAAGTATTGAACTGAATAAAAAATTTCCTGCAGCTTATGTAAATATGGCAATTGCAAAGATGAATTTATCAAAAAAAGTAAAATTCTCAACATTTACTGTGGGTAGTAATTTTAAGAATCAACCTAGAAATGTTAGTTGGAGTTTCCCTAACACATCATCTTTTAAAAAATCTGAATCAAATATAAAAGCTGCTTTGTCAGACTGTAACACCGCTATTGCTATTAATAAAAACTATGGTTTTGCTTATTATATTAGAGGACAAATAAAACAAATCTTACAATCCAGTGATTATTGTATGGATTTTTTGACTGCTCAGCGATTAGGGTTAATTGTAGAAGATAATTTACTTAAAGGTTGCATTCAATAAAAAAAGAAAATTGAAGCAAACAACGCGCCACACTCTTACATTTTTCTTTACTCTTATTAATACCCTTTGGTATATGCTACTTTCTCTTGTAACTGAATTGGACCTTCGATATTACCTATTAAAAATTTTGTAGGTAACGTTTCTCTAGTTTTAAGTCGTTGTATAAAAACAATAAAATGTAGATGTGGACCTGTAGACCATCCTACATTACCACTATATCCTATAAGCTGACCCTGTTGTATGTGATCTCCTGGTTTGACGATAGATCCATTTTTTTTAAGATGAGTATATTCTGCAAAAGTTCCATCACTATGATGTATCAATATGTAATTATTAAACTTAGCGCAATCCGCAGAAGTACAGGTTTTATTATATCCTTCTTCTATCAAAACTACTACTCCATCTCTCGATGCATATATCTCTGTACCTATGGGCATTCTAAAATCTAATGCATATTCGTCTTTATGAGAAATAGCTCCATTATACCCCTGTGTCACCGTGAATGTTTCTCCTTTTTTAAATGGTAAATGATATGCATACTCTTTATCATATTTTTTTTGTAGATGGTTACCATGGTTATATCTAATGCTATATCCTATTTTAATCCCTTTTCTTTTATTAAGAATAGAAAGATCAGCAATATGGAATTTATCTGTTTGCGCTGGTATCACCAAAATTTTTTGATCACCAATATTAGAAGCTAAATTTTCAGTTTCAAAAGTAATTTCCATAGAAACCGGACTGTACTCGCCATTATCAGCTAATATGGCATAACCATTCTCTATCTCTTCATAATAAACTTTAAAATTTTCTTGTGCAAACGTGTAAACTGACAACATACTCATTATCAAAAAAGTATTAAGCTTCATAGATCTATATTTAGAATATTATCTTTTCAAAAACCATACCGATGTCTCCTACGCAAAAAACCAAAAATCTGTAACAGGCTTTTTGTTCCAGGAGCTTAATAAATCATTTATTTCTATTTTACCATCGGGAGAACTCACAACAACCATAATCTGGGGATGATCCAGCATTGGGATATCATTACAATGCTGGATTCTCACGTCATAAATATCTTTTCCTATTTTTTTTTGATTATCACATACCCAATGAAACGTATCGTCATACGATTGTAATAGCTTAGCCATATGCTTACCGTTTCTTCCTGCTCCCCACAATACTAATGGTCTGCTTCGGTCACGATCCAATTCATAGAAAAAGCGAAGTTTTAAATCAAAATAGCGATTATCCTTATATTCATCCCAAGTTCGCGAGATTCTATTAGAGCGATCTCTCCAATGATGCATGACTTTATCAATCCCTACGACATGGAGCCCCTTTCTATAAAATCGAA
Source organism: Aquimarina addita (assembly GCF_039539305.1). Lineage (NCBI taxonomy): Bacteria > Pseudomonadati > Bacteroidota > Flavobacteriia > Flavobacteriales > Flavobacteriaceae > Aquimarina > Aquimarina addita. The sequence continues at coordinate 411,759 of NZ_BAABCW010000001.1, forward strand.
AACAAAGATCATAATCTTCTGGATAAACGATCGGATCAAAAGCGCCTACACTATCAAAATCTTCTTTATGAATAATCCAACAATGAGAAGGAATCACACATTCTTTGTAAATTTCCTGATAGTGTGTGCTTGTTTTAGCTACTTTATTTAGCCATCTCTCATATTTAAGAAATCCGTCACCTACTTCTCCCTCATCTACAAAATGTTCTGTTCCTCCAGCTATCACCGTGCCTTTACCATACTTCTGCCAATTGGTTACTAATACTTCTAGCTTATCAACAGGCATTTTATCATCAGAATCCATTCTATTGATTAATGTTCCTTTAGTTTGAGCATAACCTACCTGTAGGGTAGGAATCAATTTTGGTCTATCACTATTATAAAACCGGATGCGATGATCTTTTGTAGCATACTCTTGTAAGATAAGGTCACTCCCATCAGAAGAATGATCATTAACAGCAATTAATTCCCAATTAGAATAGGTCTGCGAGATAATAGATTCTATACATTCGGGTAAGTAGATAGCTGTATCTTTTACCGCCATAATGATCGTTACCAGTGGTTGATTATTCATTAAATATTTTATTTATTTCCAAGAAGGTGGAAGATTTTTTGTAATTTCTATATGCTTAAACTTTTTACTGGAATGAGCACCGTTTTCTTTTACCCACCTTGCCATCTCAGTAAGTCCTTTTACTAACGGTGTGTAGGTGTCTGGATGAAAAATAGTTTCAAATCGAGTATGATCTGCATATGCGTGCGTTACTTCATCTCTTTTATCTAACGTCTGAATATTTGGTTTTGCATCCATGGCTTTGCTAACAGCCATGGCAAGTTCCTTTACACTGTATACGGTATCATCACCTACATTAAAAATTTGATTATACGCATCTGGTATATCCGTTGCATTAGCAATATAAGGGGCTACGTCATCAATATAAGTAAATGCTCTGGTCTGGCTACCATCTCCAAAAATTGTTAATGGTTTGTTTTTTAAAATCTGATTCATAAAGATTCCCACTACATTCCTGTAGTTATCACCAATATTCTGATAGATCCCATAGACATTATGTGGTCTGAATATAATTGAATTAAGTCCAAACATTTTCTTTGCATTTATTAAATCCATTTCTACCGCATACTTAGCAATCCCATAGGGATCTTCTGGCTTAGGATACTGGGATTCTTTTAGAGGTAATGTATTAGTACCATAGACAGCTATAGAAGAAGTAAATACAAAACACTTTATCTCATGATTCACTGCGGCATTAATTAGATTAATACTACCAATAACGTTGTTTTCATAATTAAATCTGCGGATAAAATGACTCAAACCTTCCGCAGCATAAGCAGCTAGATGATACACATAGGTAAATGCATATTTTTTGAATATTTCTTGAACCAATGTCGTATCAGTAATAGAACCAATACAGATTATCGCCCTTAGGTCTATATTGCTCTGCACACCCCCAGACAAGTCGTCCAACACAACCACCTTATGACCTTTATCTAATAAATATCGAACTACATGAGAACCTATAAACCCAGCTCCTCCTGTGACAAGTGATGTAATTTTCATATAGCAAACCTACATAAAATTCTAATAATCTTATTTTCTAAAACCAAGTTACTAATACCCCGTATAAGTATTGACTCATTTTTATAAAACCCTTAATAATTGTATGTTGATTCTTAATCACCTAAGTCGAATTAACAGATTTAAAAGATCATTTCACGTATACTTTTCTCACATTCACTTAAAATAAAATTTAATTATTTGCTTTTTGGTTAATTTAACGGAGCAACTCATAAAATTAAGCTAACTATAAACATTTAGTTTATAAAAAGTTTTTATTAAACCTCATCTATGTGCTTTCAGGAAATCTATAAACAATATCGTAGTTTGGTGTTCACTATATCTTTTCAATACTGTCAAAACAAAGAAGATGCTGAAGAAATAATGCAAGATGTATTCATCAGTGTATATGAAAATTTTGATTCATTCAATAGTAAATCAAGCATTAAAACATGGATTTATAGAATTACTGTGAATCAAGCTCTGGATTTTATAAAGGCAAAAAAAAGGAACAAACGCAGTTTCTTTTTTTCGGCAGTATGTATTGATACACCTCATCAAAACATTTCATCTCCCATTTATGAAAAACCTGATAAATTGTTGGAAGAAAAAGAAAGTATCGCTCGTATTTATAAAGGTGTTCATCAATTACCTGAAAATCAAAAAAAGGTGATTTTATTATTAAAAATTGAGCAAAATACGCAAGATGAGACGGCTAAAATAATGAATAAATCTACTAAATCCATAGAATCTCTATATCAGCGAGCGAAAAAAAATTTACAATATCTTTTGGAGCAAAATGAAGAAAAATCTGTATTATACGGTTCAGTTATTTAATAAATTGTCATCTATTACGTTTCTTATAGACATATCAATAGCCACTAAAAAATCAAAATTACAAATTGAAAAAAGCGCTTGATTATATAAAAGTAAATTTATGAAACTCTTTCCAACCTTTAGTAATTTTATAAAAAAAGTATCTTTTATACATGTAATCTTAGTGACTATATTACTATTATCTTGTTCTGCATTTGCCCAAAAGACAATATCACTTGTTCCTCTTTTTAACCAAAAGGCTTTGAAGCTAGATTTATATTATTTAATGGATAATAAAATTGATAGTATACAATTTCGAACAATAAAATTTTATATGTCTAACATTACCCTATTACAAGATTCTGCAGAAGTTCATACATTAGAGAAACAACATGTATTAGTCGACTTAGCAAATAATAAATCCCAGATCATAGATATTGATATAGAAAATGAAATATCCTATAATAAGATTCAATTTGATTTAGGAATAGACCCGATTACCAGTGAATCAGGTGTATTTGGAGGTGATCTGGATCCTACAAACGGTATGTATTGGACATGGCAAAGTGGTTATATCAATTTTAAAATTGAAGGAAACAGTACCACTTGTCCAACACAAAACCACGAATTTCAGTTTCATATCGGTGGTTATCAGGAACCATATAATACGAGCAGAATTATAACATTACCTTTACAACAGAAAGAAAATATTGTCATACAACTAGAACTCAGCACACTTTTTAGTCAAATTAATTTTTCAGAAACCTCTAGCATCATGAGCCCAAATCAGAAAGCGATGAAAATGGCGGACAAATTGACCACTATATTTAGAACCACACTATGAAAACAAAACTTATAGTCATAGGTATCTTAAGTTTATGCTCTGTAGGTTTCTATACTATAAAATCAGATTTTTTTAAATATCCCAAATATTTTCCCGTTCCTGAATATGATTTTACCAAAAACCCGATTTCAAAAAACAAAATAATCCTGGGAAACGCTTTATTTTATGATCCCATTTTATCAAAAGATAATACAATATCTTGTGCCTCTTGTCACTCTCCATATAATGCATTTGCCCACACTGACCATAAGGTAAGCCATGGAATCCAAGATCAAATTGGAACACGTAATGCTCCTGCACTCTTCAATCTTGCCTGGCAAAAATCATTCATGTGGGATGGCGCTATTAAGCACTTAGATATGCAAGCACTAGCTCCTATTAGTGATGCTACAGAAATGGGAGAAAACATACAGCATGTTGTTCATAAATTAAAGCAAAGTAACATATACCCAAAACTATTTCAGGCAGCTTATGGTGATCGTAATATTACGGGAGAACGTATTCTAAAAGCCCTGTCACAATTTCAACTCTCACTGATATCTGCTAACTCTAAATATGACAAAGTAATACAAGGAAAAGAAAAATTTACGAATCAGGAAAATACAGGATATTCTATATTCAAAAATAAGTGTAATTCCTGTCATGCAGAACCTATGTTTACTAATTATGGTTTTGCCAATAACGGAATTGCAGTAGATACCATCTTTAATGATTATGGAAGATGGATGGTAACAAAACAGAGTAAAGACAGTTTGGCGTTTAAAATCCCAACCTTACGCAACCTTAGATTTTCACCACCCTATATGCATGATGGACGTTTTAAGAAATTAAATCAGGTATTAAATCACTATACCAGTGAAAAAAATCAAAGTAAAACGCTGGCTGCTGAATTAAAAAAACCATTACAACTCACAGCTAATGAAAAAGTAGATCTGATTGCTTTTTTACGAACATTAAATGATGAGGATTTTATATTTGATCCAAAAAATAAATTCCCTAGAAATATTCTGTTAACTACCAAAACCAAAAACTAACAAAACTTTTCAATAGCTATAATTTATTTGATGTCAAATTAAACCTTTTCATATTTTCTGAGTCACAAGATCATCACAACACCCAAATCAACTTAAAACTCAAATTATGAAACAATTGATCCTATATGCTATTTTTCTGTCAATAGCACTTAACCAATTGTATCCACAAACAACAATTGGTCTTACCCAGAACGATACAGGAACATTAAACGATGGCTATGTATTATTCGCTCCCATAGGGCAAACCGATACTTATTTAATAAATACATGCGGAGAACAAGTAAAAACCTGGCCCAGTTCGTATCGACCCGGGCAATCTTGTTATATACTACCAGATGGCAATTTATTACGAACAGGAAATACTAATAACACTACATTTAATGCTGGTGGAAAAGGAGGTATCATTGAAAAAATTGATTGGAATGGAAACGTTATCTGGAGTTATGAAATTTCTGACGCTACCCAATGCCAACATCATGATATAGAAGCTTTACCTAATGGAAATATTTTGGTCATTGCCTGGGATTCTAAAACGAATACAGAAGCAATTGCTCAGGGAAGAGATCCTTCCTTAGTACCAGAAACTGTATGGAGTGAGAAAGTTTTAGAGATTGAACCTGTAGGAACAGATGGAGGAACTATTGTTTGGCAATGGAATCTATGGGATCATATCGTTCAGGAATATGATAATACAAAACCTAATTTTGGAGTTGTAAATACTAACCCTCAATTGATTGATCTAAATTATGGAGGAAGTGCCACTAATTCTGATTGGATTCACTTAAATTCCATTGATTATAATGCTGCACTGGATCAAATCGTATTAAGTTCTCATGAATTTAGTGAAATATGGATTATTGATCACAGCACCACAACTGAGCAAGCTTCAGGAAGTTCTGGCGGAAACTCTGGCAAAGGAGGTGACTTACTTTATAGATGGGGGAATCCTTTGGCATATAACCAATCCGGAGCATCTGCACAGCTATTCAGACAGCATGATGCTAGATGGATACAAGATGGGTTTCCTTATGAAAATCAAATTATAATCTTTAATAATGGAAATGGAAGACCTGGTGGCAATTATACGACAGTAGATATCATAAATCCGCCAGTGGATGGTTTTAACTATACCTCAACCCTACCTTTTTTACCTGCTTCACCATCTTATATATATAATGAAGGAAATCCAAACAATCTTTATTCACAAAATATTTCTGGTTCAGAACTTTTATCAAATGGAAATATTCTCATCTGTGACGGACCACAAGGAACTTTTACAGAAGTTAATTCATCAGGCACTACTGTCTGGACTTATATAAATCCTGCTGCAAACTCAGGTATAATGACTCAAGGAGAAACCCCATCAGCCAATCCCGTTTTCAGAGCTAACTTTTATCCAGACGATTATATTGGATTTGCTGGTCATACTTTAACAGCGATAGGCACCATAGAAAATACTAATTCTATATCAGACGATTGTAATGTAACATTATCAGAAGAAGAAAATATCTTCGCAGAAACTATTGCAATGTATCCAAATCCGGCTAATGACTTCATATATATTACCAATAGTAATGCTGGTATAAGAAATATACGAATCAGTAATTCATCAGGGCAGTTATTGCATATAAAAAGTTATGCATCCACAGTAACTGAAATATCTATCCCTGTCGATCATTATACAAATGGATTATATTTTATAGAAATCTCTGATGATAAGAGTACAACAACATTTACTACAGTTATTGATCATTAATTAACAAAAAGAATCGCATGATAACCGCAAGAAAAATTATTATATCTCTATTGTTCCTAATTACTTATGGCATAAGTATGCGAGGGCAATCTAATCCGGGGATCACTTCCTGGCTTCAGAACACTACACAGATCGGAACCTATTATATAGACGGAAATAGTACTGCTATCACTAATAATCTATTGGTAAACTGTCAGAAAGTAGAATACTCTGATGATTTTGTATATATAACTACTACAGGAGTTCCCTCCTATCCTACCGGTCCATTTTTAGATGGTAATGGTACTCAGGCATCTGATCAAGAAGCGATTTATCAAATCCCGTTAAATCCAACTCAAAATACAGGAACTCCCATTAGTACTACAGGCGGTAATATTGGTGTTTTTATTAATGGTGTATCCCTTTTTGATTTTAGAGATGGAGTTGCCTGGAATTCTACTACGCAATCTCTATGTGGAGGCCCGGGAAATAGTCCGTGTCCGGGTGGTTTTAATGGATCTGATTGGGGTAGGGATGCTATATTAGCAGAAAAAGAAGGTTTTGATTGTTCTAAAGGACATCCCGCAATGGGTAATTATCATCATCATCAAAATCCATCTGCCTTTAAACTTGATAAAGAAGTAGTTTCTGACATTTGTAACTTATACGATGCAGATGGATTATACGCTATTAATGAGAATCAACACTCCCCATTAATTGGATTTGCCTACGATGGATTTCCTATATATGGAGCCTATGGATATCAGAATGCTGACGGTAGTGGAGGCGTTGTTAGAATGAAATCAGGGTATCAGTTACGAAATATTACAACCAGAACAACTCACGCAGACGGAACAGATGTAAACGATGGGCCCGATGTAGATGAGACTTACTTTTTAGGATATTTTAGAGAAGATTATGAATGGATCGATGGAGGAACAGATGATTTTCTGGATGAACATAATGGTCGGATTTGTGTAACGCCAGAATACCCTGAAGGCACTTATGCCTATTTTGCTACCGTAGATGAAAATTGGAATTCAGCATATCCGTATGCAATAGGACCCACGTATTATGGTACGGGAGAAAATAGAAAAGTAGATGCAATTACCGAATCTACAACGGTATATGATGCAACACTGGATGTTACTTCTTTTGATTTAAAAAACTCCAACATATCTATTTTTCCTAATCCGGCTGCAGATTTAATAGCAATCCAAATGAATGGCTTACTTCAAGAAAACGTAGAAGTGGTATTATGTGATATGAGCGGAAAGCAATTGAAAAAGAAAGAAATCAATAAAGGGCAGACAATTGCATATTTTGATATCGAAACATTATACGAAGGTACATATCTAATTAGTATTTCTGATAATAGTTCTAAAAAATCACTGACGTCAAAAGTGATTATAAAAAGATAAAAACAAATAGTAGAAATAAAAAGCTGCCTAAAAACTACTTGTAGGCAGCTAAACAAAAATTATGAAATTACTCTATTAATTAATTGAACTTGGATCTCCTTGATAGGGACCTACAAAAACTATGTACCTACCAGTGGTTGAATACAGTTCATTAATAATATGATAATGGTATTCTGCTTCATTAGTATGTTGGGTTGTACTTGTATGACCTCCCGAAGCATCTAAATCGTTAGGATATGTTCCTGTAGCATTACACTTTCTACCATAAATAAAAAAACCATCCGCTATAATACCAACTAAATTTTCATCATCATTAGTAAATGCTAAAGGTTCTAGATGATAATGATACTCTGCGGGACCAATATGACCTCCTGTATAATCTAAACTCACAGCAGCCTCATCTAATGCTCCGTTCCCTTCTTGATCATTAAAAATTGCAGCTCCACTTACCGCAATACCAATTGCTCCTAATTGAGTTGCAGTAGTGCTACTTGCTATTTCTGGTGTAGTGGTTACCGTTAGAGAGGCAGTACCATCATATTGAGGAATTCTTGTAGGCGTCATATCCTCCTCAGTTGTTACTGTTGGAGCAATGTATTTTTCATTACCCTCTCCCCAATATGGCGTGTCATGGCTTGGATTGCCCGTCGTTTCGATGACAACATTAGAACCTTCTAAATAAATTGTAGTTTCATCAGTATCAAAATCAGCAAATGCTGCGTGTAGTTCCCCAGAAACAATATCTTCATCATCATCATTCCCATTTTCATCATTACTACAACTTATTATTATAGCTGTAATAGCCGCCATTGCAATACTTAATCTTATCAGGTTTTTCATACTTATCATAATTAAGAGGTTTATTTAATTATCATTTTTATATTAAAAGTATCTGAAAAAGCCTATAAATGCATGTTTTACAACCTGAAATAAGCAACATATGGCGTTTTTTAAGCGAATATATCTCGAAAGTCTGTGAAGTTGTTTTCTAAAAAATAAATTATATACTAAAGTATTCTCTGACATTCAGAAAATAAATATGAGAGACAAAAATAAGTAGCTTACATATATTTTTTTACCGGCATTAGATTTGCCATAGATTTATAAATCATTGATTATAAGAATTATTTCTTTCAGTTTTGAAAAAGAACTTATTTTTAGAATAAAAAAATGTATGCTAATAATTAAATTTATATGTTAAACCTCCTAAAACCTGTATTCCCTGTACCGGATAATTTGTCCAACGCTCATAGTTTTCACCTGCAAGGTTGTTTCCTTTAACAAAAACTGATAATTTCTCATTGAATCGATACCCTATATTAATATTAGCATCAAAATAAGAATCAAGTGTTAGAGAAGGTTCTGAAGCGGGTGGCGTAAATAAAACAGAAGTATCAACATCTCTTCGCTCTCCAACAAAAAATAACTGTGCGCCCGCAAACCACTGCTCAGTAATTTGATAATCGGTAATGATAGAAGCTTTTATTTCAGGTAAATTCCAGGCGGCTTCTTCATTATCCGTGCTGTAATTAAAATATTCAGCGGTAGCGCCTAAAGTAAATTTTTTGGTGATACTAAAATTTAGTTCTCCATATGCACTTATTGTATTGATATCATCATATCGATATGAAAATGAATTCTGGAAGTCATACCCTTCTAATTGCGGTAGAGATTCGTCATTATGAACTAATACTGCTTTATTCTTTTCTGAACGAAGACTCCCTCTAAAATTATAGCTTACCATATCATATACTTTTCCTTTTAAGCCAACATAGGTGTCAAATTGATTATCGGTAGGTCTGATTTCTAATGTTGGGGATACATATGGATTTATTTGTACCGCATCCCGATACGTATTTTGTTTCAACCCTCCTTCTAAACCTCCGTAGGCAATTACATTCTCTCCCAGCAAACGATACGATGCAGTCACATTAGGATAGATATGAAAACTATTATTTTCTCTCTGACTATCTACACTATAGACAATTTCTGCTCCTAAATTTAATGTTAGATTATCTCTTAATACTAATAAATTAGGCTGAATCCCCATATTTAATATTTTATAATCATTAAGAACTCCTGCTTGAAGTTCTCTTTCAAAACCACCACCCAGATAATCAATATTAATATTGGTGGTTACGATCTCATCTGCTATATTGAATTCTAAAGTTGGAGTTGCTATGAATCTATTTTCTCTAGAACCCAATGCATCACCAAAATATCGATAACTGACTACCACCTTATTAAAATACTTATCCTTAAACTCAAATTTACCTCCTAATTTACCACCAAAATAATTCTGTTGTGGATCAATACCCTCTAATTGTTCTTCAGTTAAAACAGGAATATCAGGTAGCCCATACCAATTATATAATTGATGTTCTGCACCAACTTCGATTCCGTAGACAAAATCCTTTGTCCGTGAGGTATAATTAAGATCTAAAAAGGTATTATAAAACTTATCATCCAATACAACATCTTCAATTCCTCCCTGAGATGAATTATGATGTAGATATAAACCTACATTATCAGTTCTGTTTAATTGAAAATTACTATAAAATTCTGCGAGAACAGAAGTAAAATTACCTACTCCTAACGTAGCATAATTATCATACAAAGGAATCTGTTGTGGTTTGTCAATATTTTCTGCTTTCCCTTTTGCCGGCGTAAAAGTAGAGGCAACCGGTACTGAAAAAATACTATATCGAATTTGCTTTTTTTTCTGAGTTACAGAATCGTTTAAGACCGGAGTGGATTTTACCTTAAAAGCGTCACTGATAGTAGGTGTATAAGCTTTAACGATAACTACACGTTCTGTTTCTAATGTTTGTTCATCATCATCCTGCGCAATCGCTCCACAATGAAGACCAAATACTATGATAACAAAAAGTCCAAAAGTAGACCTAACAGGTTTTAAAATACTTAAAAAAAGTATCATTATATTTTTACAATATCCAGACATATAAGACAATTGATTTACTAAATTTATGTTATTATTCAGGTTGGATGGATGAGTTTGTTTTAGCCTCTTCTGCTTTGATACTTTTAAGCTCAGCTCTTGCTTCTTTTATGACCTCAGGAAAATCGGTAAAATTTTTAATTACACTTTCTAAAATATAAGTAGCTTGATAAGCATCTCCTAGACCGTAAAAGTTTTTTGCCATTAATACAAGTCCCTTTGCCCCATACAACTTATAGCCTGAATATTCTTTGGATAATTTCTGAACGGACTCATTAGAAACTTTATAAGAACCTTCCTTATGTGCAAAGTAGGCATCATAATACAACGCTTCTGCTGCTAGTTCTCCGGTAGCGATTTTACTTACCTCAGTGTAAGCACGTTTTGCTCTGGCTTCATCTTGTGTTTGTAATGCTGCTCTGGCAATAAAAATCTGAGCATCACTCTTAACATCATTCTGTATTTTTGAGTTTTCTAACACTTTTTCTGCATACTGTATAGTTTGCTCGTAGTGTACCAATTGATAATGTGATTTCATCAAATTGGATTGTGCAAAAATAATATTTTGAGGAAAATCCGCGTCTTTCTCTAATCGTTCCAGTACAGGAATGGCCTCTGTGTATTGACGATTTTCGAGATATACCTGTGATAATCTTGCCAGTGCTTGTTCTGTAAACTCTGTTCGTTCATTTTGCAATACGTATTGATAATGAGGAATTGTTGCTTTTTTATCTCCTTTTTGATAGTATAGTTGTCCTAAATAAAAATGACTTTGTAAGGCATGTAGACCATTAGGAAATTCATCAAGATATTTCTGAAAACTATTGATAGCTGCAGATGAATTATTCTCTAAAAATTGTTTTTCTGCTGCTTCATAAGATGTATTATCTAAGTCTGCATCGGTAACATCTACAAAACTTAACCCTTTTACCCAATTAGCATATTTGTCAGTTCTTCCTAGATCCACATAAATCAGTCTTGCTGTATTCACTGCCTGGATAGATTCATCTGTACCAGGATACTCAGCAACTACTTCTTTAAATTTACTTAACGCCCTATCACCTTGATTACCGTTATAATAAACTAGCCCTTGTTTTAATAATGCTTTGGGCACATAGGAGCTCCTGGGTAATTCTTTCGTCAACCGATCATAAGATGCAATCCCTCGTTGTATATTATTCTCTGCTATATACGTATCCCCTAAGGCAAACATTGCGTCGTCACGATAGGTAGATTTTAGATATTGTTTTAAAAACAATTCAAGATCACTAATTTTCTTATCATTTTTTTTGACAAAACCATAGCTAATTGCTTTCTGATAATGCGCATAATCAGCATCTGCTCCTCCTCTCTGGATGGCTTTGTTATATGCTTCCATCGCCGGCCAATAATTACTTGAAATAAAATAACTATCTCCCAGCCTGAGATAACTATCGGTCAATCTCACCTCCTCTTCTGTAGCATTTTGTTTTATATATGCCTCAAAGGCATCAGATGCTTGTTTATATTGTTTTAATTTAAAATAAGTATATCCCAGGTTATAATCAACGCCTTTATACTCTGCTGTAGATGCAGCATCTGTACTTCCTTTAAATTGTTTAAAACCAATCAAGGCTTCTTCAAAATTGTTTTGCAAATAATCACTTTCCGATTTCCAATAAATTGCTTTAGCAGTATATACTGGATCTGTCTGTTGCGCTAGCGATTTATCAAAATACACAATGGCTTCAGCATATTTACTCTCATTATAGAGCTCGATACCACGAAAGAAAGCCACTTTTTGATACACCGTTTTATTATTAAAATTACGACTTCCTTCTAATAAGTCCATCGCCTCTTTATAATTTTTAGAAGTAATATAAGAGCTAATTAACAGCTCCTCTATTTCTTCTTTAAATTCAGAATCTGGATATGCTTCCAGATAAGACAGTAATACTTGTGGTGTACTTTCATAGGAGTTTCCTATTTCATAACTCAGTTTTGCATAATTGTATGTAGCATCTTCTTTAATTTTGGCTTCAAAATCCATTTCTGAGGCATTCTTAAAAGCATTTAATGCTTGTTGCTTCTGATTGGTTTCTAAATAGGCTTCTGCTAAGTGATAATAAGCATTCTGAGCAGTGGCATTATCACCACCAATGATCTTATTAAATTCTGAAATGGCACTCGTAAAATCTCCTCCTTTGTAATAGGCATATCCTAATTGATAATAATCCGTGTTATTCCATTTACCTTTTCGACCTTTATATTCTTTTAAATAAGGAATTGCTTTATCGTACTGACCTAAGTTAAAGTAACTTTCTCCAATAATTTTATTCAGCTCTGATTTTTCTGTAGGTTTAGAATTAGGAAGTTGCACTAATCCCTCATCAATAGCTTCCTGAAATTTTCCGGATTTAAAATTCATATCACTCTGGAAATAAGATAAATTTTTATTGTATTCATCCAGATCCTTTACCTCATCAAATAGTTTATCAGCTTCTTGATAATTATCTCCTTCATATGCTATAAAACCCAGATAATACTTTGCTTTTGCACCATATTTATCAGATTCTGCTACTTCATTCAAAAATTTCTTTGCTTCATTAAACCGTTGAATTTTAAAATAAGCATATCCATTATTAAAATTAAACTTTTCTTTCTGGGATCTACTCATGTTCCCTTGATCCACCTTTTCATACCATTTACGTGCATATGCATACTTACCATTATCAAAATAATAATTAGCAACATCCAGATAGGCAGCATTACGTTTCACACTGGTGGGATATTCTACCACAAAATCCTCCATCATAGTATCCGCTCCTTTTTGATTAAGCCATACCGCACAATTGGCAATATAATAAGCACATTCTGATTCGATATTATCATCATCTACGGCATCCTTTACCTTATCAAATAAATTCTGTGCTGCCAGAAATTGTTTATTATTGTACAGTTCTAATGCTTGATTGTAACGTACTAATTCATTAGTATAAATAGCAGATTGTTGCGCAAAAATCGATGAAGACAGGAACGCAACAAAAAGCATCAAAGTGATGTATTTGTTCATATAAATACTTCTTTTTTAAAGTTTAAATTCCGACCCTAACCGGAATAGCAAATTTAATAGAATTTTAAGGCAATACCTGCATTGCCTTTCTTAAAGTAGTTGTTTATCCTGTGAAAATATTTTGCATTAATGATTTCCCTTTGTATTCCATATACTAACGAAAAAAAATATGGATAATTATACGGTTTCTTATTTTTTAAAAGTACTTATGTGTTCATTTATAATTTTTGTGTATTTTTTTGCTCCTTTATGATTTAAATGATCGGGATCATACAAATCAGCATTCTCTAATCTTTGATCTCTTCGTAAATCAATATAAGTTGTATTTGGATACTCATTAGTTAACGTTTTACAGGAGAGAGTGATTTTCTGAAGCTTCACAGGGTTCAAGGCATTAAGATAAGATGGATGAACCGGCATATCAACAAGAAATACCTTACAATTGATTTTTTCACAATATCTTATTATCGATTTAAGCCTTGCTAAGTTTTCTTCAAAGTCAACCAGAAAATCCTCATGCCTCTTTGCTGTTACTTGTGATTGGACAATAAGGTCTTCATCTGCAGATTTATTGTAATAAGTACCCCATCCATCGGCATTACAATCTATAATCGTTCCATTCTCTATATATTTCTGAAATAAAGTAAGCGATTTATCAAAACGTCGTGTTAATCCAAGACTATATTTTCTGATATCTACACTACTAATCATCGGTACATCCAACTCCATTTGCTGGTGATAAAAATATTTTCTCCAAGTATCCTCTTTCGTATTTTCTAATTGGCTTAAGCTATAATATCCTAGAGTAATAACTACATTTCTCAATGCTGGCATACTATCCACATGCTTTTCAAAAAGCAACTGATCAAAGTATAAACTCTGACTTATATTAGATATATTAAAAGCTTTTGTGCTTAAATAGTCTGGATTAATCCCAAAAAAGGCATGAGAATCTCCTAAAATCAAGGTTTCGACCTGATCATAATTTTTCTTTATCATTTCATGCTTATATGAGTAGTTTGATACGGTAGTCTGATAGAAATATTCGACACCTATAAAAACAAGAACAACCGGAACCAAAAATACACCTGTATGTTTAAGAAAGTTTTTCATCTCTAAAACTGAAAATAAATAAAGGTTTGTAAATCACCTGCATAATAAAAAACAATAAAGACTGTAAGATAATAAATGGTGTATCTGATAAATTTTGAGTGGATATATGTAATATCTAATAAATGTTCTCTATGCCGCTGCAACCATTCTACTGTCATATAACCCAATAACAAAAGTAAGACTCCTTTGTGTCCTTCGGGTAATGAAAAAAGAGTTACAGAAAAAATACGACTCACATAGCCATAAGCTTGTACACTATCTTCTGCTCTAAAGAAAACCCATGCTAACGTCACCAAACAGAAAGTAATACCAATTCCCAGAAGTTCCCAGAAGATAGATTTTTTATTCTTAAAAAAAGAAGTTGTTCCTTTCTGTATAAAAATAGTACAAATCAATGCTACTCCATGAATTAAACCCCATAGCACAAATGTTATATTAGCCCCGTGCCACAAACCGCTCACAAAAAAAACAATTAGAATATTAACTATCAATCGCATCGTTGACACTTGATTTCCACCCAATGGGATATATACATAATCCCTGAACCAAGTAGAAAGAGAAATATGCCATCGCCTCCAGAAATCCACTAAGTTTATTGATAAATAAGGAAAATTAAAATTCTTCCTGAGATCAAAACCTAACAATCTGGCAGTTCCTATTGCGATATCAGAGTATCCTGAGAAATCCCCATAAATCTGAAAACCAAAAAAGATAGCTCCACAAAATAAAGTACTACCCGAATAATCTGTATAATTGTCAAATATCTTATTGACAATCAAAGCACAGTTATCTGCAATAACCATTTTTTTAAACAACCCTCCCAGAATAAGCTGTAATCCATCAATACCCCTACTATAAGTAAACACTCTTTTTTTCTGAAATTGAGGAAGTAAATTAGTAGCTCGTTCTATGGGGCCAGCAACTAATTGAGGAAAAAAAGAGACAAATGCAAAAAATGAAATGATATCATCAGTAGGTTCCATTCTTTTCCTATATACATCAATAGTATAACTCAATGTCTGAAATGTATAGAAACTAATCCCAACTGGTAATATCCATTGCACAGAACTATAAGAAATTGGTGCACCGAATAACAAAAAAGCTTCTGCAAACGTTTCTATAAAGAAATTAAAATACTTAAACACAAAAAGTATCCCAAGATTAGCGAATAAACTAAGTCCCAAAAGCAATTTCCTATGACTATATTCAGCTTTTTTTAATCGTTTGACAATAAAAAAATCAAGTATCGAACTAAAAAAAATCAAAGATAAAAATCGCCAATCCCAAAATGAATAGAATATATAACTAACTACAACCAGAAAAATGTTTTGAGCTTTTATAGATTTGTTAAAGACAAACCAGTATAACACAAAAATGGCCGGAAAGAATAACGCAAAATCAATAGTATTAAATTGCAAGAGGTAGTCATTTTATTTCTTCTGAAAAGTACTCAAAACAGCTGGCAATAAAAAAACAATTTTAATAAATACATATTAGCGTAAACTTTTTACTTTTACTAAATTAATAAAATTAGAATACTATATTATGTCCAATTCGGTTCTAAACCTTAAAGATGCGTCTATTTATCAACGTGATAACCTCATTCTCTCTCATGTGAATGTAGAAGTCAATAAAGGAGATTTTGTGTATCTCATTGGTAAAACCGGTACCGGAAAGAGTAGTTTTATGAAAACACTCTACGGAGATATCCCATTAATAGAAGGAGAGGGAAGTATTGTCGACTTTGACCTTACTACTTTAAAAGAAAACCAAATTCCATTTTTAAGAAGAAAATTAGGAATCGTTTTTCAGGATTTTAAATTACTTAACGACCGAACGGTGAAGGATAATCTGATTTTTGTACTGAAAGCTACAGGTTGGGCAGATCAAAAAGCTATGGAAAGTAAAATTGAATCTGTTCTGGATAAGGTAGGGATGAAAACCAAAGATTTTAAATATCCGTATCAATTATCAGGAGGTGAGCAGCAGCGTATTGCAATCGCAAGAGCACTCCTTAATGACCCTGAACTAATTCTCGCAGACGAGCCTACCGGAAATCTGGATCCACAAACATCTGTAGAGGTCATGGAAGTATTACAAGATATTAATAAGAATGGAAATACAATTCTAATGGCAACACATGATTATGCTTTATTACTTAAATATCCTTCAAAAACTTTAAAATGTGAAGGCAACAAAGTTTTTGAGGTTGTACAAAGAAAAGGATAAGTACTGCATGAAAGCATAAAAGAAATTCTAAAAAAATAACACCAAAACATTTCTATATATTCCCAAAGAATTAATTAAAATTCCTTTCGTCTGATCATTTTGGGACGAAAAACATCAGTGTAATACCTGTAAGTAATATTAAAGCAATTTTATAGAGACTCCAACTCAGAAACAATTATGCCCTATTGCGATAGTCTATACAGAACAAGATGATTATATGATGTATGAACAACTAAATACAGATTAACCCGAAAGATTTGATATTCAGCAAACCTATATTAAATTTAGAAAAAAAGAAAAATGCAATAAAACGTTTTCACCTACAATTTTAATTTAGATCGACCCTTAACTTTCATTAAGACTTTTACTTTTTATAGACATGTGGATTCTCTCGAATGCCGTTTTTGAATAATTTTCTTACCCCCATTCGCACTGATGAATCTAATTGCAATAATTTGTCCGTAAAAAACTGTCCGGGACGCCCTCTGAATGTAGTAACATGAAAAGATTTCTCATTACTCACTGGCTGATCAGAAAAATAGTAGTTAGAAATACAACATCTAACACCATCAGTGTTTACTTTACTAACAGAATGCCACGATTTTTTATGGGTAGCCATTACGGCAAGCCTATTAAATTTTGCATCTATTACTGTTGCTTCCCCTTTTAATCCGTCTGGCCAAATTTCTAAATTACCTCCATGTTCCGGATTCCAATCTGGTGTAACATAATATAAAAGATTTAACACACGCCACAACGCCCTGTCTTTATCATGAGAGTTATCAAGATGAGGGTTCAGATAATTTCCTTTTCCCATCATAGAAATACCACCAGCATATAAGTTACTATCAGGTTGTATAGCATCATATCCACATATATCAGAGATTAGGTTAACCACTCTTACATCCTGAAAAGCAAAAATTATTTCTTCTAATAATGGGTTGTACTTGTCCATTTGGGCAGCAACATACTTATACTCTCTTATGCTTTTTTTAACATTTACATCTTTAGTTTCAGGAAAACTTTTATAAATACGTGTCGCAATGTCATCTGGTAATAAATCATCTATATAAAAGCATCCTACCCCAGAACTCGTAAGATCAAAGTGCTTTTTTAATGCATCTTCATTATCTTTGAGCCTATTATATATGAAATCGGCAATGTGGTCTCTGTACAAGTGCTTCATGTATCTTTCATAAATTTATCATAAAAATAATTATAAATTCTTAGTAATACGCCTATTCATGTTATCTATTTTGATTCCGGTTTATAATTATAACATTTTTTCAATGGTTTCTCAGATCCATAACCAAGTATCTGATTGTCATATCACTTTTGAAATAAGAGTGTATGATGATGGTTCAAAACAGTTTAGTGTCAAAAATAATGCTATTAGTAATTTATCAAATACTACTTATAAAGAGTTACCAAATAATATAGGTAGAAGTGCTATTAGAAATTTACTAGCCGCAGAAGCTAAGTATGATTTATTACTCTTTATCGATGCAGGTACTGTTCCTAAAAGTGATAACTTTATTAAGGATTATCTTGATCATCCAGAGTATTCTGTAGTTTCTGGTGGTATGACTTATCTAAGTAAACCTCCCAAAAAACCATTTACCTTACGCTGGGCTTATACTAAAAAAAGAGAATCCAGTATTCAGAAACCTTCTCATACACAACCTGTTATTTGTTCTTCTAATTTCCTGATACAGAAAGAAATTTTCAAGCGCAATCCGTTTGATGAGTCTTTGAAAAAATATGGTTGTGAAGACGTACTTTTTTTTGATGGAATTACTAAAAAAGGAATCCCAATTAAACACATTAACAATCCCGTCATCCATGATGCTCAGGATGATGCAACTACTTTTATAAAGAAAACAGAAACAGCTATAGAAAATTTAATCGAATTAATTGACACAAAAAAACTACCCAGAAACCGATATAAAGTCTCTAAACTATATTACAAACTGGAAAGAATACGACTGGATACTCTTATTTCACTACTTTTTAAGGCAACTAGAAATATCCTTAAAATGAACTTCAATTCTTCTTATCCATCAATTTTATGCTATGATCTATACCGTTTAGGTTACTTTTGCCTAATTAAAAATAAAAAATAGTGCCTTTTTTTTCTATCATAATTCCTTTATACAATAAGGCAAATAGTATTGCCCAAACTTTACACTCTGTAATCAATCAAAATTTCAGGGATTATGAAATCATTATTATCAATGATGGATCTACAGATCAAAGCGAAGAAGCCGTGCATTGCTTTGATGATGATAGAATACGGTATATTCTTACAGAAAATCAAGGAGTTTCTAAAGCCCGAAATCTAGGAATACAAAAAGCGAAAGGCACTCTTATTGCTTTTCTCGATGCAGATGATTATTGGTATCCTAATCACCTCGACATACTAGCTACATTGTATCAAAAATTTCCTGAGGCAGGTTTATATACAACATCTTATGAAAAAAGATTTAACTCAAAATCTACTCATATTGTTAATTTCAAAAATATTGACCCTACAGGTAAAAGATTTATGATCATTGATGATTTTTTTGATTCCAGCCTAATTGATCCTATCGCGTGGACATCGGCTTGTGCAGTACCTAAACGCATTATTGATATATTAGGCGCGTTTGACATATCTATTACGCATGGAGCTGGAGAAGATACAGATTTATGGATAAGGATTGCGCTTAGGTATAATGTCGTGTTAGCTACTTTTATAACAGCCACCTATCATCTGGATGCTACTAATAGAATTTCTAACACAAATACCTTGCAAAGGAGCTTTATAGATCTTAGTAAATTCGAAAAAGAGGAAAAACAAAATATCAGTCTTAAAAATTATCTGGATCAAAATAGATTTGCAATCTCTCTTCAATATCGCATGGCGGGCGATCACAAAACGGCAAAAAAATATAGAAAAGAAATTGACTTTATCAATCTAAATACAAAACAGAAAATATTAATACGATTGCCAAAATCATTATTACTACTAAGCAAAAAGATTCAAACCTTTTTAATACTAAAAGCAGGTATTAAACTATCTAGCTTTACGTAATTTGAATTCATTAAAATCCCGAATATAATCAGCTTCTTCAAAAACTGCTGAAGCTAATACTAAACATACAGATCCTGCTGAAAAATTTTCTAATTCCCTCCATATTCCTGATGTGATTAACAATCCTTTATTAGGTTTATTGAGTGTCACTTTTTTATGAATTTCACCATCATGGAGTATCACATCAAAGCTACCACTTACCGGAATTAAGAATTGACATAAATTAATATGTGCATGGCCTCCTCTACTGGCATCACTAGGAACATCATATAAGTAATATACCCGTTTTGTTTCAAAAGGAATTACATCATGCTCTACAACACCAATAGTACCTCTGGGATCTTTTATACTAGGAATCTCAATGATTTTACAATCTTGTAGATTGGTTTTAATTACTTTTTTTTGAGTAGAAGTACTGCTTGCCATTGTGGTTGAATATTTTATATTTTAAATGTTAACACCCTTAGAATGGTTCATTATTTATATTCGTACTGAAAAATACACATCTGTTTCTATTTTTCTTATCTTATATATCACTAAGATACTATTCTAAACTGTAACTATAGCTTTTGAATGCTTCGATTTGCAATCTACAGAAAATCATTTATATTCAAAGGGTAAACTCCGTCAAGAATACCTATAAACACTGTAATATATTGATCGTTTTACAATAATTTAGATACAAAAGCTTATAACCTTTGTTCTCATATTTTTAGAAGGGCAACCTAATTTCTCTTTTATCAGATGCTTCGATCAGGACCAAAAAGTGATTTTCTGAATAGGATCAATAATACTATAAAATAGCATACATAATTATAAAAATGAGCCATTGATGCCCCTTTAAAACCAAATTCTGCTATTAAATACATACTTGAATAATAAAGAATAACAAATGAGATAATTTCTGTAATAAGATAATACCAAAACATCTTTTTTGCTAATAACTGATAAGCTATTACCAAGGAAGCTATTTTGACAAAATCTCCTGATAGTTGCCAGGAGAACAAAGATTCCATTCCTTTAAAATCTTCAGAGAAAAGCAATGCAATAATTAGGTTCCTCAATAGATAAATTAATAGAAAACCAATAAAAAATACAGGCAAGATTATTTTATAAAAACCAAATACTTCTTTCTTAAAATCATTGCTTCTTTTAATTTCTGAGAATTTTGGCAATAAGTATACAGTAAGCAATGTTGTTATAAACATCATATACTGTCCACTTATTCGCTGCATAGCTTCCCAATATCCTGCCTCATTCGCTCCTTCATTAAGAATGATAAAATTTCTAATTCGTATCAAAATTGCTGGCAAAATCGTAGCCGATATTAATGCCATTACCGCATAGGTACTTAACGATTTCAAATACTTTAGAGAAATCCTCTTTACCTTTAAAAACTTTATAAAATTCTGTTGATTTAAAACAAGAATAATGGTAATAAAAAAAGAAATCACAGGATTCACTATAATTGCAATGAATGCTCCATCTAAGTTGAATTGTAATACCAAAAAGATGGTTACAAACAATCCTGAAATACTACCGATAATGTTTAGAATAATATAAACCTTATACTTAGAAAATCCATTAATAATTGCCAGGCAAAATGTGTTTGCAGCATAAAAAGGCAGTGCAATGGCCATTGCCTCAAAAATATATCTAAAATCATAACGATCTGTAAAAATCAATGCATTCCAGAAATCAGAACCAATATATAAAAATACGGATAGCACTATAGTAACTAAAAGACACGTATAATAAGCAGTAGATAACATAGCTGCCATCTCCTTTTTGTTTTTCTTATACTCTGATATATATCTTACAACACCATTATATAATCCAAGTGTACTGATAGATTGAATAGTGGTTAACACATTACGCAGGTTGCCTATTAGTGCCATTCCTTCTGCTCCCAGATAGAGAGCAATTACTTTAGAACTTACGAGACTAGTTACTGACATAATGATAACTCCTAACGCATTAAAAGAGCTCACTTTCACTAAAACATTATCCTTAAGCTTTTGGAAATTAGAATTCACAACTTAATATTGGTTTAAGACATTAATGATATGCATTACTTCTTGATCTTCTAAACCGATATGCAATGGAATACTCACTACTTCATCATGTATTTTTTCTGTGATAGGTAGCACCAGCGATGATAATTCTTGTAGTGCTTTCTGTTTATGTGGTGGTATTGGATAATGAATCAGATATCCTATACCTGAATTTTCTAAGTATGTACAAAATTCTTTACGATCAGCAACTCTGACTACAAAAAGATGAAACACATGATTTTCTGAACCATCCCATGCTGGCAAATGTATCTTATCATTGTTAATTAAAGAAAGATATTTTTTTGCTAACGCTCTTCGCTTGTTATTATCTCTTTCTAAGTTCTTTAATTTTTCTATTAAAAATACTGCCTGCAACTCATCTAACCTAGAGTTAACGCCAATATATTGATTCTTATATTTACTGGAAACACCGTAATTCCCGATACTTCTTACTACCTCTGCTAGTTTTTTATCACTTGTAGTTACGGCACCTCCATCGCCCAGAGCTCCCAGGTTTTTTGTCGGGTAAAAACTAAATGAAGCCGCATCACAGAGACTTCCTGCCATCTTACCATGTTCATCTTTGGCTCCATGTGCCTGCGCTGCATCACTAATTACCAATAGATTATGTTTTTTTGCTATTTCATTCATAGCTGTCATCGCAGCCAATTGTCCATACAAATGAGTAGGCAACAGCACCCTTGTTTTATCTGAAATATAATTCTCTACATGATAAGGATTCATCGTAAAAGAGACATGATCAGGTTCTATAAGAATTGGAGTTAACCCTGCTTGCTTTATTGATAAAATTGTGGCAATAAAAGTATTTGCAGCCACTAATACCTCATCACCAGGATTTATTGCACCTAATATTATATATCCTTTTAATATTAACGTCAACGCATCCAGACCATTACCTACCCCTATACAATATTGAGCCCCACAAAAAGCAGCAAAATCACGTTCAAAATCTGCTACCGCCTTTCCTTTAACATAAACACCAGATTGCACAAAATCTGAAAAACGTTCCTTAAAAATCGGATCGTAAGCTCTGTTAATTTTAGTAAGATTTAAAAAAGGAATAGATGGTAAAAAATCTGTCATGGTCGTTTTTATCTTAGAAGAAATAACCCTTCCTTTTATTAGTAGTAAATTCTATATGATTCTGTTTTTATTATTAAAGTATTAAAAATACCTTTACAACAAAGATATTTTTTTTTATGTACCTCCCTAAAAACGTAGAATATTTTTTTTAAGTCTTACAAAGCAAGACATAAAATTGCCTTCATGAACATATTATTAGTAGGAGAATATAGTAGATTACACAATTCGCTTAAAGAAGGGCTGGTGCGAAATGGTCATCAGGTGACTCTTATCGGTAGTGGTGATATTTTTAAAAAATACCCGGTAGATATCAACATTGACGGTAGATTTATCAAAAATAATTTTTTATTAAATAAAGTCAGACATATCATCTATAAAATAATAAAGCTTGATATTGCTTCTATAGAGACTTTTTTTAGATTCAAAAAACATACATCAATACTCAAGGATTTTGACGTTGTTCAACTGATCAATGAAACTCCTTTTAATATTGATTCTTATTTTGAAAAAAAACTATTGCACTTTCTTTTTACGCACAATAAAAATGTTTTTTTATCAGCTTGTGGAGATGATTACATTTTTATTTCTTACTTATTATCAGGAAAATTTTCTCATAGTACCGTAAGCCCATACTTAGAAAACCCTTCCTTGAAAAAAGAGTATAAAAATACACTATGTTTTATATCCAATAAGCAAAAAACCATTCATGATTTTGTATTTAATCATATTCAAGGTGTAATTCCTGCAAGTGTAGAATATAATATTGCTTATGAAGACACCCAAAAAAAGCTACCTATCATACCCAATGCAATTAATACTGATACGATCAAATATCAACAGCTTCCGGTCACTGGAAAAATAAAAATTTTACACGGAATAAATAGCTCTAATTATATAAAAAAAGGAAACCGATATTTTGAGGAAGCTCTCGCAATACTTCAAAACAAATATGCTGATCGTATTGAAATTGTCACCACACGGGATCTATCCTATAATGAGTATATAATCCATTTTTTATCTACTCATATTCTATTGGATCAAACACACGCCCACGATCAGGGATATAATGCACTAGAAGCGATGGCTATGGGAAAAGTAGTATTTACCGGAGCAGGAAAAGCTTTTACTGATTATTATCAATTAACAAAAAAAGTAGCCGTAGATACTACTCCCGATAGTAAAAAAATTGCTCAGGATCTGGAACATTTAATTTTAAATCCTTCAACAATTACGATACTAGGAAAACAAGCCAGAGATTTTATTGAAAAAGAACATCATTATATTAAAATAGCAAAAAGATATGAAGAAACCTGGTTAGCTAATTCTTAAAATGATATGTCTAACCGATAGAAGTCTTGTGTATAAATCCTGCAGCCAAGCTCTTCTTTTTGTTTTAACAATCCAAAGTTATTTTCTGTAACCGTTCCCATATCAAAGAATGTATACCCTTCTTTTTTATATTTTTGAATTAAGGTAATAAAAAGAAAATCCAGCGCTCTTAATTTTTCACCTTCTTTAGTGACCGCTCCATATTGCGATTTTATGACAGAATTTGTCTTAAAAACAGTAATTCCTGCGAGGATTTGTCCATTCAGCCTTATAGTAAATTGCCTAATCTCTTCTGGGAATTTATTTTTGAGACTCATCATTTCATCAACCGTATGCACAGGTGATACATTATGTTTTTCTTTGAGCCTGGGTATTAATACCTGATTCCAAAAATCAGCACAATTTTCTTCTTCTTTAACAAGAAAACCCACCTCTTTTCTTTTTTCAAAATGCTTTAATTTACTTTTATGAATTGTCAAAGGCTTCCTGTAATCAATTGCCAGATTAAGATCTCTTTGATACATAGTTGTCTTATATTCTGAAAGAAAGAAAGTAAATGCCTGAGCAGGCTGAGTATGATAAAAAGCCGGAATCGATTTAACAAAAACTGTGGTGATATTATGGGATTTAAAAAAATCGATAAGTGATGACAATATATCTCTTACTTTTTCTCCTCCTGTAGATGCGGAAATGATGAGACCACCATAAGTAAGCCCTTGATGAGAATGCACCTCTGCCCCTACACTATTAGCAGGAAACAATCCAATTAATTTTTGTTTATCAAACACCATCAATGAATAATCAAGAAATCGATCATGATGATATTCCATAAAATCACGATCAAAAAGAAAGGTTCCATTAATAGAATCTTTCACAAAACTATTCCATAGCTCAGAGTCGCTATGCTGGTATTTTTTTACGATATATGCTTTTGACATTTGATTTATAAATAGTGAAAATAAGTATTTTGTTTTGGACTAAAGGGGTTGAAGGTGTTTTTTAGCCTAAATTTCACTTAATATAATTAAATCATAAAACACATAAAACAAAAGAAATTATTTATCAAATATAAAAGCCTTATATAAGCTACAAATTCTAAATCTAAAATTGATTGCAGAAATAGTCAATACCTCAGGATACTGTAGATTTTACATTATAGCCATTAACAATAAAATCCCTGAAAAACCGGGATTTTATTGTTATAATATTATAAATCAAATAGATTACACTATTTTATTTCTCTTACGTTCGTTTTCTGTCAAATAAATTTTTCTTAATCGTAAGAAACTGGGAGTTACCTCTACATATTCATCTTTCTGAATATATTCTAAAGCTTCTTCTAAAGAAAATTTAATTGCAGGAACTATCTTAGCTTTATCATCAGCACCTGCAGAACGTACATTAGACATTTTTTTAGTCTTGGTGATATTAACCGCCATATCATCCCCTCTGGAATTTTCGCCTATAACCTGACCTTCATAAATATCTTCTCCTGGATCTACAAAAAACTTACCTCTGTCCTGAAGCTTATCAATTGAATATGGTATCGCAGAACCGCGCTCCATAGAAACTAAAGAACCATTAATACGTCCGGGAATATCTCCTTTTAACGGCTGGTATTCTTTAAAACGGTGTGCCATAATTGCTTCTCCCGCGGTAGCAGTTAGCAATTGATTACGCATTCCGATAATTCCTCTGGATGGAATCAAAAATTCGCAGACCATACGATCTCCTTTAGCTTCCATGCTTAACATCTCACCCTTACGCATCGTCACCATCTCCACTGCTTTTCCTGAAACCGTTTCAGGTAAATCAATCGTTAATTCCTCGATAGGTTCGCATTTAACTCCATCAATCTCCTTTATAATTACCTGAGGCTGTCCTATCTGCAATTCATATCCTTCACGACGCATAGTCTCAATAAGAACTGATAAATGTAATACTCCACGTCCAAAAACGATAAACTTATCTGCACTATCTGTAGGATTCACTTTAAGCGCTAAATTTTTCTCTAGCTCTTTTTCTAATCTTTCTTTTATATGTCTCGAAGTAACAAATTTTCCATCTTTACCAAAAAACGGAGAATCATTAATGGTAAACAACATACTCATCGTTGGCTCATCAATCGCTATGGTCTTCAATCCTTCTGGGTTTTCAAGATCAGCTACTGTATCACCAATTTCAAATCCTTCTAAACCTACGATAGCGCATATATCACCAGCTTCTACCCTTTCGGTCTTTCTTCTTCCTAAACCTTCAAAAGTATGAACCTCTTTTATTTTTGTTTTCTTTATACTACCATCTCTTTTCACAAGTGAAACCTGCATTCCTTCGGTCAATGTTCCTCTTTGTAAACGACCGATAGCAATACGACCTGTAAATGATGAGAAATCTAAAGAAGTTATTAAAAGTTGTGGAGTTCCTTCTTCAATTTTTGGAGAAGGAATATGCTCTATCACCATATCTAATAATGGCTCAATATTATCGGTTTCATTTTTCCAATCATCACTCATCCAATTGTTCTTTGCAGAACCATAAACAGTTGGAAAATCTAATTGCCACTCCTCTGCTCCTAGTTCGAACATCAGATCAAAAACTTTTTCATGAACCTCTTCTGGAGTACAATTTTCTTTATCTACTTTATTAACAACTACACAAGGTTTTAACCCCAGATCAATTGCTTTTTGTAGTACAAAACGAGTCTGTGGCATAGGTCCCTCAAAAGCATCTACTAATAATAGCACTCCATCAGCCATATTTAATACGCGCTCTACTTCTCCTCCAAAATCCGCGTGACCTGGTGTATCAATAATATTGATTTTAGTATCCTTATAAACAACAGAAACATTCTTAGAAGTAATTGTAATACCTCTTTCACGTTCTAAATCGTTATTATCTAAAATTAAATCACCCGTATTTTCATTATCACGAAACAATTGACAATGGTACATAATTTTATCTACCAATGTAGTTTTCCCGTGATCTACGTGGGCAATTATAGCAATGTTTTTTATAGCAGTCATATACACCTGAATTTAAGGCTGCAAAGGTACGTTATATTTCAACAGGTTGTATAGGAAATTTCATAAGAATTTCTAATTAAGTAGAAGGTTCTTGTTTCAACATTCTTACTGTGATAAAAATGTATTAAGATTTTATCGGCTTTAATAAATATTTGACACCATATTAACGGTAACCTAAAGAATATTAACTTTTTAAACATAATGGAGCAAAAAAACCAACGTTTATAATATGTACCGTCATATTCGATTCATTTATAAAAACTTCTCTTATTGAAAGTTCTAAATATTAAAATCGTATAAATTAAAACCTCATATGAAAGCATCATTGATGTATAGGATCGTATTTGCGATTCTCTTAGTAAATTTTTCTCCGCGTATTAACGCACAAAACAATAATGATAGAGCAGAAGAAATGTTACGTTTAGTCAATGATATCAGAACTACTGAAGGGCTACAGCCACTAGTTTTGAATCAAGAATTAAATGAAGCAGCTTATCTTCATTCTAAAGATATGGGTGATCAAAACTATTTTAATCATACAGGGTTAAATGGTTCCTCTTTTAGTGAAAGAGTTCGGGATGCAAGCTATGTAGGTACTCCCAGAGGAGAAAATATTGCTGCAGGTAATAATACAGTTGCAGAAACTTTTAATCAATGGGTCAATAGCTCCGGACATTTGGATAATATATTGGACGAACGATCTAATGAAATGGGTATTGGTTATGCAGTAGTAAATGGATCAGAATATACACACTATTGGACACAAATATTTGGAAGAGGTGATACCACTTTATCGGTAGATAACATAGCGGATAATCATACATCATCATTCAAAGCATATCCTAATCCTGCTCAGGATGTACTATATATCACCTTGCCAAAAGACGTACACACATCTAAGAATCTAAACCTTATGTCTATAAAAGGAAAGATCGTTCACCAACAAACGATAACATTCGCTACAAATGAGCTTGCTATTAAGATCGATCATTTGCCGAAAGGAGTATACCTATTAAACCTGCAAGGTACATCGGTTCAAAAAATTGTAAAACGATAGCACCTACATTTACAAAGTAATCTTCTACCAAGTCTTAAGAAAACTTCGTATTCTGAACCAATATTATTTCCTATATAAGAAAGCTTACCGTTTTCATAAAAATTATATTGAGTGAAAGGATTGAAGAAGTCAAACCTGATCTCATAGATTATTCTTATGAATGTATTTTTAGTTCCTGTTATTAATCTTTTTATTAAAGTGGTAAAACACATATCTTTGCATCCTGAAAAAAAATATATGGATCTCTCCCAAATAAAAAAACTAAAAAATATTGATGCTAATAATTTCTTTCTTCTTGCAGGGCCTTGTGCAATAGAAGGAGAAGAAATGGCTTTACGAATAGCAGAAAAAGTAGTAGAAGTTACTTCAAAATTAAAAATTCCATATGTTTTTAAAGGTTCTTTTAAAAAAGCAAACCGAAGTCGTATTGATAGTTTTACAGGGATTGGAAATGAAAAAGCTTTAAAAATTATTCGTAAAGTAGGTGAAACCTTCGAAATCCCTACAGTTACTGATATTCACGAAAATGAAGATGCAGCATTAGCGGCTGCTTATGTAGATATTTTACAAATTCCAGCTTTCCTGGTTCGCCAGACAGATCTCGTAGTAGCAGCAGCAAAAACAGGGAAAACTGTAAATCTTAAAAAAGGGCAATTCATGAGTCCCGAAGCAATGCAGCATGCGGTTAAAAAGGTAAAAGACAGTGGTAACAATAAAGCGATGATTACAGATAGAGGAACCATGTTTGGCTATCAGGATATGATTGTTGATTTTAGAGGAATCCCTACCATGAAATCATATGCTACCACAGTACTGGATGTTACTCACTCTTTGCAACAACCTAATCAGTCTAGCGGAGTCACAGGCGGAAGACCTGAGATGATAGAAACCATTGCTAGAGCAGGAATCGCAACAGGTGTGGATGGGTTGTTTCTAGAAACACATTTTGATCCCGCAAATGCAAAAAGTGATGGAGCCAATATGCTTGATTTACAGTATTTGGAAAAATTACTAAGCAATCTAGTGGCTATACGGCAAACCATTGTCAATTTATAATCGATTAAAGTTGATACTTCGTATTTCATTTCTGATTACGCTAACAATAAATACAGAATACCAGTCCATCCCCTAAAATAATTTTGATAACAAGAAAATCAATCCTATAATTTGAATAAAATAACTACCCTCATTTTCCTATTTTTAATAATAGGAAAAAACAAAACTATTGCCCAAGATAAAGTCAATACTTCTAATCAAAAAGACAAAACAGAAACTAAGAATAAAGGAAAGATTTACTTTTATTGGGGTTGGAATACATCTAATTACTCTAACTCTACCATTAATTTTTCTGGTAACAATTACAATTTTACTATTCATAATGCGACTGCCAGTGATAAAATTACAACACCAATAGGATATAAAAAATATATCAATCCTGCTAATATGACTATTCCTCAAACGAATGCCAGATTAGGATATTATTTTCATGATCATTGGAATGCATCTATTGGATTAGATCATATGAAATATGTAATGGATCAATTTCAAACGGCAAAGGTAAGTGGAGAGATCAACCTCACTCCTCAAGACGAAGGAACTATGCTATTTAATGGTATCTACGACAATAAAGATACTTATCTGTGGAAAGAATTTGCTTCATTAGAACACACTGATGGTCTCAATTACGTGCATCTGGAAATTGCTCGTGTAGATAATCTGGGCGAGCTCGTTCATATAAATCCGAATAAAGTACAAATAAACATTACAGAAGGTTTTGGCGCAGGAGTACTTATCCCAAAGACAAATGCTAAAATTCTTAATAAAGATCGCCATGATGCATTTCATCTGGCTGGTTACGGACTATCGCTCAAGGGAGGTATTAACATTACTTTTTTCAATAAGTTTTTTATTCAGACTGAAATTAAAGGAGGTTTTATTAACTTACCAGATGTGCGTGCTAGCGCGGATCGTAGCGACAGAGCAAAACATAGCTTCTTTTTCTTACAACGTAATATTACCCTTGGTGGTACTATCCAGTTATTTTAAGGGTGTGGATATTTCTTTATTATAAATAGTTTTCTTCGACCCTAAGAGCCGTTAGTATTATGTAATCAATACTTTAGTAAGGTTTCCAAACTGAAATGGTTAATATGAGATTATTATGAACTACAATTAAATAGCTTGCAAGTTTTATAAGCTGATTTCATTTCTGACACCTAAAATCACATATCATTTTTCATATATAGAGAACTAAAGGGTTTCTCTTTTAAATAATAGAATGGAATCTTATATTTATAACATAATTCTATGATAAGAATAATATTTTCTATGAGTGATTACAACTGTTGCAAGAAGGTATTGAACGATGTAATCTGATTTAACCTTATCGATCATTAAAGGATTTATATTAATACCAGAAAATGATAATGCGAGCAAAAAGAACTATTTACCCTATAAAGTATAGATCAAAAAAACACATGATATTCCTCATATCAATAATATTCTTTATTTTATCGGGAAACCATATACAGGCTCAAAACAACAAAAAAGAACAAACCACACTGATAGAAGCAACTGTACTTGATCGAGATACAAAAAATCCCCTACCATTTACAAATGTTATTATAGAAGGAACATCCCTGGGAACCATATCTAACGAAGAAGGAAAATTTGAACTTACAGTTAGTAAAAACAACCTCTCTGGCATGATACTTTTTTCTTTTGTAGGTTATCTAGACACACGTCTTCCTCTAAAAGAATTTAAAAATTCTGAAAAAATAGTATATCTAAAAACAGCCTCTACTCCATTGGATGAAGTTATTGTGAAAGCTAAAAATAAATACAAAGAATTAATTGATGAAGCGATCACCTTATTTCCACAAAACTACGCTCAGGAACCTGTATATCTAAATTCATATTATCGAGAACTTACAAAAATAGATAATACATACACTAAATTTAGTGATGCCGCCTGTTCTATATTTTACTCGCCATATAACGGATCTTTTGATTCTCTATTTTCTATGAAAAATTATATGCAATTCAACCCATTAGAATCTAGTATAAAAAAAGTACCATTCCCGGAGCCACAGGATTTTATAGCAAGTATGCAAGATCAGGCTAAAATATTAGCTGTCAGAAAAAGTAATAACTTACAGAACTATAAAATAATGGAGCAATCTAAGACATTAGAAGCTATAGACACTACAGATCTCAAATGGTTGGAAAACAATGAAATTGGTGGAGGACCACTGCGATTAACCGGAGCTGATAAAGTCAAAAGGCAAGCTGATTTTTTAGATCCGCAACGTAATAGTCAGTACCTCTATACATTATCTGGCCGAAGCATGTATAATAATCAGCCTGTTTATATAATATCTTTTGCTCCTAAAGATTCCACATACACTAAAGCTATCTATCAGGGTAAACTCACATTAGATTAGCAGACAAAAGCCATTATAGATTATCAATACCGCCTGACTGATGCGTATAGAAAAAAATTAAATCAAAAATTTGGTACTCAATTAAAAACACCGCCTTCTCTAGAAAAAGAAACAAACAAGGCTTTTATAACAAGAACCACCAGTTTGCTGGATTACGAGGTATTTGTATCTTTTTCTAAATACAAATCCAAGTGGTATCTTAAAAGGATAAAAGCTACAAATACTTATAAGAATTCTGGCGACCTTTTTGATGAATATATCGCCAATACAGAGTCAGAACTTATCATTAATGATGTAAAAACAAATAACATATCTAAGTATATACAACCTGAAATTTTTCAAAGTACGTTTTCTAATACATTGTTTAATTATCCTAAAGAGTATACTCCAGAATTCTGGAAGCACTACAATACACTTGTACCTACTGGAGTTGTAGGAAAAGCGCTAGAAGACCTCGAATCTAGACATAGCTTGCAAGAACAATTTGAAGAGCAGAAATAAATCATTCAAAAACAAAACTTGCATAACTCAATATTTTAATTTTACTTTGCATTTCAAAGTACTTTTAATATGAGCACAGAAGATTATTTAAATGACATTACGGAGATCAAGGATTTAATGAATAAATCTACTCGTTTTTTTTCCTTAAGTGGACTCTCTGGAATACTTGCTGGTATATATGCCCTTATCGGAGCAGGTGTAGCATATTACCTAGTAAGTATCAGTGGTCGAAGTTATCTAATTATAGGCGGTAAAATATTTCGTTATATTTTATTAGACCTGGGAATTGTTGCTTTCTTAAGCATAACTACCGGAGTCTTATTAAGTGTACGTAAATCTAAAAATAATGGCGAATCCCTATGGAACAGTACATCTAAGAGATTGCTAGGCGCATTTATGGTACCTTTGATCACAGGTGGTATTTATATCCTTATCAAACTTGCCAGTCATCATTATGGTCTAACGGGTTCGTTAATGCTTATTTTTTATGGATTAGCTTTAGTAAATGCTTCAAAATACACAATTGGTAATGTAAAATACTTGGGATATGTGCAAATTATATTAGGTTTGATATGTGCTGTGTATCCAGGATATGGATTTTGGTTCTGGGTTTTAGGTTTTGGAGTTATGCATATTATTTATGGTAGCTTGATTTATTTAAAACATGACCGCTAATAATAAAAGTATTTCGGAAGACTCGTAACTTATACAGTCTTATAATGGAGTAAAAAATGACAATGATCGACCTGACACTAAGGACATGAGTAGTATAATTAATAATATAAATAAAGCATTCGATCACAGAATTCGATTAGGTATTATGTCAATATTGATGGTCAATGAGTATGCTGATTTTAAAACTCTAAAAGAGTTACTAGGAGCTACAGATGGTAATTTGGCTAGCCATACTAAAGCGCTAGAGAAAGAAACTTATATAAAAGTTGAAAAATCATTTATAGGGCGCAAGCCTAACACACGTTACAGTGCAACCAAAGAAGGAAAAATCGCTTTTAAAAAACATGTAGATGCGATTGAAAAATTATTAAAACAATAATATTAGAATCATATCTCACTCAATAGTGTAGATGGTTCAATATAGCAAGTAATATTTTTTTTATCATTAAACTTTGAAATTCAAAGTACTTTTAAAATAACAAAAAATGAGAGCTTTACTTTTAGAAATAATATATGAATGGAGTAAAATACCATATCAGAAATGGTTCAAAAAAGAAGAATCGTGGGATATATCAATGACACAACTTCTTAACTATCCGCCATCAAGCCTAGGATTTCATTTAGGCAGTTTTTTACTCCAGCATGATTTTACACCTCAACCTAAATTAGAGAACCACGATGTATTTCATGTATTGACAAAAGCAGGTATTACCGTTCCTGAAGAAATCTCTATGCAATATTTTCTATTAGGTAATGGCAAAAGAAGTATGTATTTGATGGGAGTCATTTGCATAGGAACCCTACTCTACCCCGATAAATTAGCAAAATTCAGAGCTGCCTTCAGAAAAGGGCGTAGTGCTTATACATTTCATCAATTAGATTTTAAAAAATTACTAAACCAATCATTAATTACCATAAGAACTACTTTTTTAATACCATCGATATGAAAATTACTCAAAATATTAATAAAACAAGCTTAATGATAGCTTGCCTAAGTTTTCTTTTAGGAACTGCTTTATTTATTATTCACTTAGTTGAACCGTCATACCGGTTATTAGAGATCGGACTTTTCTATACATTAATTGCGCTTGTACTCAATAGCATTACACTTATAGAACTTATAGGTCATGCGATTATTAATCCTCATCACTCTAATGAAAATTTAATCACAATAGGAGTATTACTTCTCAATATCCCTGTTACGTTAACCTACCTCATGTTTATATAATTTACCATAACACCTCATTTATGAAATCAATTAAAAATCAATTTCCGTTTATTAAAGGATTTACTATAGCTGTAACCTTTAGCATGCTACTGTTAATTATCAGGATCATTAGAGTAGAATCTATTTTCTTTATGTTTCTGGCATGGAATTTATTTCTTGCATGCATTCCTTATGGCATTACGCTAATATTAAGTTTCAGAAAACTACACAAAAACCGATTTCTCTTTGGGATGGGTTTCTTAATTTGGCTGGTATTTTTACCAAATTCACCCTATATCTTAACTGATTTACAACATATAAGAATCAGTTCCTTACAATCTATCTGGTTTGATGTATTATTGATCGTTTCCTTTGCCATTAATGGCCTTATCGTTGGTTTTGCTTCTTTACGTATTATGCAACAATTACTATGCGATTATTTTTCTAAGAAAGTAACTTATATCATTACCTATACCGTACTTCTTTTATGCGGATTTGGCATCTATCTAGGTAGAGTATTACGCTGGAATAGCTGGGATATCGTCAATAATCCAATGGGTATTCTGGGGGATATTGCTCAACGAATATTATTTCCAATGAATCATATTAATACTTGGTCATTTACCATTGGCTTTGGTGGTTTTTTAATTATTACTTATCACCTTATTCAATATTACCAACAGCTATACCTCAAGCAAGAGGACTAACTCTTTATTAAAATATTAAAATTTAATCACTATATATTATGGAAACTCAAAAACAAAAAAAGTCTTTCGGACAATGGATAAAAACTTCAATTACCATTCGTATGCTTATGGTCGGTATACTCATTCTTGTATTACTGATTCCGCTATCTTATATAAAAAGTTTAATCCAGGAACGCTCTTTTAGACAGGAAGAAGTAGTTAGTGATATCAATCAAAAATGGGGAAACGAGGTGCTGTTATATGGACCGATTTTAAAAGTTCCTTATCAAACTCATAAAATTCATAAAACCTGGGATGAGAAAACCAAATCCTATAGCGAAGAAGATATTATTACTATACATCATGCTTTTATATTCCCAAGCACTTTAGAAATTAATGGTAATATAGAATCCGAAGCATTAAAACGAGGTATTTATCAATCTGTAGTCTATACCGCGGACATGAAAATAACAGGATCTTTTACCACTCCAACCTTTGAGACAAAGGATATTGCTAAAGAGGATATCTTATGGCAGAAAGCTACCGTAATTATTAATTCTACCAATCTAAAGGGGATTAAAAGCAATCTGCAAATACAAATGGGAAGCGATGCTTATCCCTTACGATCAAGGTATGTAGAAAACTCATATACGAATATGTTAGAAACTAAATTTCTCAAAGAAAATGCAGTACCAACAGAGCATATGATTAATTTTAATCTGGACCTGATGATTAATGGCAGTGAACAGCTCAGGTTTATTCCTGTAGGCAGAGAAACCAATGTTAGTATGACTTCTAATTGGGCTTCCCCTAGTTTTAATGGCAATTTTTTACCGAACTCAAAAACTAAAGAAATTACAGAAAATGGATTTAAAGCAAACTGGAAAGTATTACAAATCAATCGCGAATTCGAACAAGAATTTTATGGTGAATTACCACATATCAATTCATCTGCTTTTGGAGTAAAACTACTGATTCCCGTAGATGAATATCAAAAAAGTGAACGAGCAACTAAATATGGATATCTGGTCATAGCACTTACTTTCTTAGTATTCTTTTTGATCCAGACAGTAAGTAAGATACATATTCATCCCTTTCAATATCTCATGATTGGATTAGCACTTACCATGTTCTACACGCTATTGATTTCTATTTCTGAGCATTCCAGCTTTTTAAAAGCCTATGGTATCGCTGGTATTGCAGTGGTCTTATTGATATCAATATATGCTAAGTCTATCCTAAAGAACTTTAAATTTATGGCAATGATCGGAGCATCACTGACTGCTTTATACTCCTTCATTTTTGTAATTATTCAATTAGAAAACTACGCTCTCATTGTGGGAAGTATAGGATTATTTTTAATTCTTGGTGCGATTATGATGGTATCCCGCAAAATTGATTGGGGATTAGATTAAATGAATTATAGGAATACGTATAAAGACCAAAACCGTAGGTCACCATCGGTATCATAATTTTACACCATATTATACTATGTATATATTTGCTTTTTTCCTTCTACCAGTTATTATTGGCATTCCACTTGCTTTATCCTTTTTGGTTCATAGAGCAGTAAAACGATATGATCCTTCTAAAGCACTAGCTATGAGTTTTTTAACATTCTTGTTACCCTATCTCATATGCTCACTATTCTATATAGATGCTAATAAGTATAATAAAAACACAGAATTTTACTCCAGTGGATTTAATAATAATGAAAATGAGTTTAGAATGATCACCAAATTAGAGCTTCCTAAAAGTGCTAATTCTATACTTACAAAAAAAGAGAATCCGTATTTTATTGTAGACGATATATCATCAATGGCTATTCACCTTAATCAGGAAGATTTTAGAGTTTTATATAAGAACATAAAAAAATCTTCTAAATTAATTAATCGTTCAGATGCTTATAGTACTCCTTATCAATGGATAAAAGATCAAACAGGAAATCAGCAATATATTTATTATGCATCATCTACCATAGAAAATGAATATCATTTTATCGGTTTTTGTGAAGATCAAAAGACGGTCATTACCCATAGTATGCAATGGTAATCAAAATATGTAGTCTATCCTATTGAAAAAAGTCGTACCTGTAATTATCATGGTGCGATTTTTTTCATAACCTACTTAATACATAACCAACATACACAAGTGTTTAACGTTATTTTCACAACTATCTCTACACATAATTCATACCTTCGACGGATCAAAAAATGAACCTATGCGCATACCTGTTTATATTATAATGATACTTACACTCTTTCTCTTTGGATGTGGAGCTTCTAAATCAAAAAAAGAAAATAAAACAACAGAAAACGGTATAAAAAAACCATCGGAAGACAAAAACAGCAAAAACCAAATCAAACCTTATAAAGAGGTCATAACGGACAAAGCTAAAAGTGACACTGGTTTATTTACTGTTCATCATATTGATGATAATTACTTGTATGAGATTCCTGACTCTTTATTTAATCGTGAGATGCTTATGGTAACTCGTATTGCTAAAACAGCAACTGGAATTGGTTTTGGAGGTGGTAAACAAAATACCCAGATATTACGATGGCAGCGAAAAAATAAACAAGTATTACTTCGTGTAGTTTCTCATCAAATAGTAGCTGCAGATTCATTACCAGTTCATGAGGCGGTAGTAAATTCTAATTTTGAACCTGTCTTATATTCTTTTCCTATAAAAGCATTTTATAAAGACACACTTAATACTGCAAAAAATGCAACAGTAATTGATGTCAGTGATTTGTTTGCAAAAGATGTAAAAGCTTTAGGGTTTCCTGAGTCTAAACGTAAGCAATACAAAATTTCTAAATTAGATGAAAGTAGATCCTATATTGATACTATACGCAGCTATCCCCATAATATTGAGGCACGTCATGTAAAAACCTATGTAGCCGCTGCACCGCCATCTAATGCGAGTACAGGATCTATTTCTTTAGAAATGAGCAATTCTTTGATACTGCTTCCTGAAAAAATTATGAAACGTAGATATTTTGATCAACGGGTAGGATGGTTCACCAGTGGTCAAACTGATTATGGGCTAGATGCACAAAAAAGTAAAACGGTTCGATTTTTAGATCGATGGAGATTAGAAGTTAAAGAGGAAGACATCGAAAAATTTAAGCGCGGTGAGCTTGTAGAACCTAAGAAACAAATTGTGTATTATATCGATCGTGCTACTCCAAAAAAATGGAGAACTTATATCAAACAAGGTATTGAAGACTGGCAGGTAGCATTTGAACATGCAGGTTTTAAAAATGCGATTATTGCTAAAGACCCTCCTACTGTAGAAGAAAATCCTGATTGGAGTCCGGAGGATGTTCGGTATTCAGTCGTTCGCTATTTAGCATCTCCTATTCCCAATGCTAATGGACCCCACGTAAGTGATCCCAGGTCTGGTGAAATTCTGGAAAGCGATATCAACTGGTATCACAATGTAATGTCTTTATTAAGAAATTGGTTTTTTGCACAAACAGCTGCGATTAACCCGGATGCACAGGGAGCAGCTTTTAAAGATGAGGTGATGGGAAGATTAATCCGTTTTGTCTCTGCTCATGAAGTTGGTCATACATTGGGATTACCTCATAATATGGGAAGCAGTGTAGCTTACCCCGTAGAGTCTCTTAGAGATCCTGAATTTACTAAGAAGTATGGTACGGCACCATCAATCATGGATTATGCGCGTTTTAATTACATTGCGCAACCAGGAGATGGAGATGTTGCTCTAATGCCAAATATAGGTACATATGACAAGTATGCAATTAATTGGGGGTATCGTCCTATTTTGGATGTAGCCGCAGTAAATGAAAAGAAAATTTTAGATAGTTGGATTTTAGAACATGCAAATGATCCTATGTATAGATTCGGAAAACAACAATTTGGAGCTCCTATTGATCCCAGCTCGCAAACAGAAGATTTAGGAGATGATGCTGTATTAGCAAGTTCTTATGGTATCGAGAATCTTAAACGGATTGTTCCTAATCTAATCAAATGGACTGCGGAAGATGGAAAAGATTATAAAGACCTTAAAAGTTTGTACGAAAATGTATTGAGTCAATATAATCGTTATATGGGACACGTAACAGCTAATATTGGAGGAGTATATGAATATTATAAAACCTATGATCAAGAAGGAGCTGTATACACACACGTAAGTAAAGAGAATCAAAAACGTGCTATGCAGTTTTTACAAAAACAACTCTTTACAACTCCAGAGTGGTTGCTTGATGTTTCTATTTTTAATAAGATAGAATCTGCTGGTAGTATAGAGCGTGTAAGATCTTTTCAGGAAAGAACATTAACCAATTTACTGGATCAAGGCAGAATGGCCCGATTAATAGAAAATGAAGCAATCTACGGTAAAAATGCCTATGGACTATTAGACATGATGACGGCTTTACGAAAAGGGATTTTTAGTGAATTAAGCAAAGGTGCTACTATTAGTGTTTATCGTCGTAATCTTCAACGTGCCTATATTGAGCAGCTAGAAACACTTATGACAAAGGATCAGGAACCTATACCTGAGAGAATTAGACGTTATGTTGTACGAACCAATGTAAATACTTCGCAGAGCGATATTCGTGCAGTAGTTAGAGCGCAATTAAACATTTTACAGAAGAATATAAAAGCAGCGATCACTCGCACCTCTGATACCATGACCAGATACCATTTACAGGATGTTAGAGAACGCGTTTCTACTATATTAGAGTCTAAACAATATATTATAGAGGCACAAAGCAAAGCAAAATAAAGATATAAGGCATTTAGATTGAACTTATGAAAAAATATAGTATTCCATTAATTTTAGCTATGATCGTTAGCTTCACGTTCTCATGCAAAGAAACGAAAGAGAAAGAGATAGTCACTGAAGAAATTAAATTTACAAAAGAAGCATCTTTATCTCTGTATCAGGTAACAGATTCAGTTCCGGTTTCTATCGTCAACTTAGAAATCGAAATTGCTGATAATGATTATGAACGACAAACAGGATTGATGTATCGCACTGATATGAAAGAAAAACAAGGAATGTTATTCATTTGTGAAGCTTACGAACCGCAAAGCTTTTACATGAAAAACACCTTGCTTCCATTAGATATTATTTATATCGATGAGGGTTTTAAGATTGTTAGCTTTCAAAAAAATGCAAAACCATTAGATGAAAGTTCTTTACCATCAGGAAAACCAGCTAAATATGTATTAGAAATCAATGCCGGATTAGCAGATCAATGGAAGCTATCTGTAGGAGATTCTATTTCATATCAACTGCAATAAAAATTAAACTATAACTATAAAAAAGGTGGTCTTAATAGACCACCTTGTATTCTCAATACTTACTTTTTCAATTTATTGTTTTATAATTTTGAGAACTTCGCGAATACCTTCTTCATTCTTCTTTATTTCCGCATAGTAAAGTCCAGAAGAAAAATCACTTAGATCTATGACCTCTTGATCAATAGCTATATCCATGGTCATTATCACCTTACCACTCAGGTCATAAAATCTTACTACGCTACCAGCTGCATTCACAACAGTAGTTATAGATTTTACAGTATTAGGATATATCGCAATATCTGATGATTTGTTTATAATACCATTTTTATTTACATCTGTAACCGGTGTAATAATCCAATGAAGGTTTGGATTATCATTATTAGAATACATTAATTCTATAAGATCGCCATTTTCTGGAGTTCTAACACCAGAGATTCCTAGCGTTGTTCCCCTTTTATTAAGTCTGTATATTCCGTTATCAATGCTTATTTTATTCCATTGCTGATCAAAACTTTCATTGTCCTTAGTACCTAAGTGGAGGTTTTGATAATTAGAAACTCCCTCATTAGCCTGTAGGCATACATTAGTATCATATTTTTGATATGAGTAGTATCCATCACCTCTATCAATCTCGTACCATAATTGATTTACATTGTTTTGATTTGCCTTCCAGAGATGAACATTTCTGCCTTCTATTCCTCCCCAATTACCATCTATTGCAAAATCAGGAGTATTTTTCATAGTAATATGTACTAATCGGCCTTCTTCCTCTTCTCCACCACCAGGATTAGACGTATTCGTTTGACAAGGTGAAATATTATCTAGTATTACTTGCATTTTTGGAGGTATTTCGGTTTGAAATGTATGATCATAATGACCCCAATGCCCCCAGATATTTGGTTCACCAAAAAGATTAAAACCCATCATCAAGGTAACTCCCCAATCTCTAAAATCTTGAATTACTTCATTATATAAGTCCGCTGATTGTTGAGAAGTACTTGCCTCATACATCGTTTGTAGTAATACAGGGTTATCAATATCATTAGAATGTATCATATGTGTTCCACCCTCATAGGTTACTGTAGGTTTTCCTAAATCAGCAGCTAATTTTATATTCCCTTTGATACCGGAATCTTCTCCCCAGTTTTCTAATAAATATTCTCTATTCTCCCTTGCTAAATCAATAATATCATTGACAGTGGCGGCGCTTCCCATTGCCATAAGACGATCTCTAAATTGATTTGTTGGGTCTGGCGTTTGTCCAGAAGGTGTCCATGCATTACTAATATTAAAATAGTGCGTTATTGCCAAGACATCCCATTCACTTTCATCTAATATACTGATCCATTGCGAAGCTACATAAGAATTGGCTGATTGAGCAGCTAGTACCCGTACCAGTCTATCACTGGATGTGTCGAATTCTTGCATCCAGATATTAAATATCTGTTGTGTTCTCATTGCAGCAGCTTGCCAGTGATTGATAGCAGACGGGAAATCACCATTGAATCGTAGTTGATCTACATAGCGAGTTTGCTGAAACGCCCAATTCCATAGTTCATTAGAATACTCAATATACAGTTTAACCTCTGGATCAAGATTATCTCTAAAAAGTCTTGCCATCTGACGCACATACCCGTTACTTGCGTTATGAGGAATCGTTAACCATAAATCTTTTTTAGCCTCATTAGCAATGGCAATGATATGCTCATAAGACATTCCCTTATCAGTCGCCTGTGTATAATATGTAGGTAGAATACGTTCATTCCATTCTCTCTTACGCATAAATGCATCAAGATCATCTGTATACTCAGCAAAAGAAGTATCCCAATTATTCGTTTTTAACAAGTCCATCATTCTAAGGGTGGATAGAGGAGCTATTTTATTTAGAAACTCTGGGTGAAAAGGTTCGTTTTCAAAATTGTTGATGTACTTTTCTGGAATTGCTTTAATGTTTTTTATATGATTTCCTACCGTAGATGAGTTTAATCTTATAAAACCATTCCCATCACTGGTTACTTTAAAACGAATATACCCTTCAGAAATTTCTTCTGTAAAAGACAGAGATCCTCCAAAATCTATATCACCCTCACCCTCATAAAGCAAAATATAATCATCTACTGGCATATATCCATTTGCGGTCAGATAGGAAATTACAATAATGTTTTGACCATCTACACTTTGAGGAAGAGATAAAGGGTACCCATTAGTATCAAAAGATAATCTATCTTTTTGATTTGTATTAGCAAGATTGCCTCCTACTAGATTAGTTCTCCATTGGTCTTTTCCCAAGGCATAATCTTTAAAAATATGTTGTGAAGCATAATAATTAATAGGAGACAAATTCATTCCTATTTCCATATATGATTCATTACAATTATCACTCTGTGCCTTGGTATCATAAATGATGAGTAGTACTAATGAAAGGAGGTATTTAAAATACCTGCTGTGTACTGTACGATTTTTCATAGTTAGTTAAGTTTAATTAATTTGTGTAATTATAAGTATTGAGTTTAATTTTTTACTGCTACAATTAGTCTATCATCTATTCTCTTAAATTGATGACCTTTTATAAAAAATAGTTTTAATAAGGAAAACTGATTCTTTACCTAATTATCAAACTTGTATCGTGAAAGATTTATGCTTTTATAATGTATGCTTTTGTATAAAACTTTGGATCTTTGACACCAATTTTGAATTATTTCTAAATAATTAGGTATTAACACAAATACATAATGTAAAAGATTCTGAAGAAGTAGAAACCGATATATT
Source organism: Aquimarina addita (assembly GCF_039539305.1). NCBI lineage: Bacteria > Pseudomonadati > Bacteroidota > Flavobacteriia > Flavobacteriales > Flavobacteriaceae > Aquimarina > Aquimarina addita. The sequence goes on from NZ_BAABCW010000001.1 coordinate 454,739, forward strand.
TGATTTTATTTTCTCTAAAAAAATAACTTTAGCATATCTAATTATACTAATATTTTGTATAATTAAAGAAACACGTTATTCCTTTTTTTTGAAATCTAAAAAACCTCTGAGTTTGTGCTGTACCAAATTATAAAATAAGCACGTTTTTAACAGTTTATACACATACATAAAAGATACATCAATTCTAAAACTATCTGTAAAAACAGTGGTTATAAAAGAATAAAGAGGTATTTGTTTTTAGTCCTAAAATTTAGTGTTTAACATAATGATGTATTAATGATGTAGTAAGTAAATAACAATAGGTAATGTAATAAGAGACAATTCTTATTTTTTTATCTAAAAAAAGATGGTCGATTACCAATAACTTTTCGTCCATATAGTTTGAGTTTTAACACTGAACCGAAAAAATAGTAAAATTCAAAATGTATTTACTAAATTGATAGCTTGTAGAAAACTCTAAGAAATGATATTTAGAAAGGCAACAAAAAATGACGTTCCAAAAATTGTGGAAATGATTGCGGATGATGAACTAGGAAAAACAAGAGAAGATTTCAGAATACCTTTACCGACTCAATATATAACAGCTTTTGAAAATATCAATGCTGATCCAAATCATGAATTAATTGTTTTAGAAAATAAAAACGCTGAAATTATAGGAACCTTGCAATTATCTTTTATTCAGTATCTGACGTATCAAGGAGGAATCAGAGCTCAAATAGAAGCAGTAAGAATCAGAAAGGATAAAAGAGGGCTCGGCATTGGTAAAAACATGTTTACATGGGCGATTAACAGAGCAAAAGAAAGGAAAGCACACCTATTGCAACTCACAACTGATAAGAAAAGACCCAAAGCAATTAAATTTTATGAAGATTTAGGATTTAAAACAACTCATGAAGGAATGAAAATGCATTTTGATTAAAAAGTCAATTGCTACTATCAATAATAATAGTTGTTTTTAAAAAGACCACTATTTAATTAAGACAGAGATTGTTTTTAGAATAAAGTAATCTTCATCAGTTTCAATGTATCGTTACCTATGTAACATATGCCTTCAATAGGATACATATATGTAGTAATCGTTATTATTTAAAAAAAATTTGAAAGTTAAAAATGCTATTAGATAATTTAGAATATATCACCATAGAGAATCAAACGACAGATTTTCCTAAACATTTTCATGAAACATTTTGTATTTCACTTATACATAAAGGAATTGAACAAATTGATTTTAAGGGTCACAGCCTTTTTAGTGAAGCTGGAAGTATTTCTATTACCAATCCTTATGAAATTCATTCAAATCCTATTACACAATGTGAATCTCAATTAAAATTTGATACCATATACATCTCAAATGACCTAATGAAATACATGCTGAATGGAAAAAACATCCGATTTGTAAACAGAAAAATAAATAATGAAAAGGCAAACATACTATTTGTATCACTAAAACAAGCACTGGATATTAATAACCCTGAAACTATTGAGTTTTATTTAATTCAATTTATTGAAATCTTAAAATCCTATTCACAAGAATATGAAAAGGAATACGCAACGTTAAATTTCAATAGTTTTAATCGAATCAACAATTACATTGAAGACCATATTTATGATAAATTTTGTCTGGATAAACTTTCGAAAATGGCAAACATCAACAAATTTGGGTTTTCTAAAAAGTTTAAGACCTCCACTGGTATGACCCCGATGAATTATATCTTAATGAAAAAAATATTTTCTAGTAAAAAAATAATTGTTCAAGATTCAAACCTTACCGATATAGCGTATCAATATAATTTTACTGATATGGCACATTTTTCTAAAACCTTCAAGCGCTATGTAGGACTTTCTCCTAAAAAATTTCAAGAAAATAACACCATTTAATCATAACAGCCAATATTATACAAGTACTACTATTTTTATGGGGCTACATTTGAGAAATAATAAAAATCAAATGAAAAAAGCAACATACTTCCCAATCTTCATGCTACTCGTTGTTAATCTATTAGTAGCCCAATCTATAGATGATTCTTTTTCGCAAAATAAAATGCAGAAAGATTTAGAAATTTTCAAAAAAATAAGACTAGCTACTAATTCTGGTCTCTATAAATATCGTACACCCCGGGAAATTGATAGTATATATAAATGGGCGGATCATAAAATTAAAGAATCATCTACCTACAGGGATTTTTATAACATTATAAATCAACTCACAGATTTTGAAGGTAGTTTGCATAACAACACAAACCTACCTAAGAAAATCAATCAATCGTTAATAAACGAAGAAAGCGGATATTTCCCTTACCCCATTAAGTTTATTGAAGGAAAATGGATCATGAATTATGATAAAGGAAAAATTCCATTAGGCGCAGAGATCATATCAATAAATACTACAAAAATTGAAGAGATCATCAAAAATACATATAAATATTATACCACAGATGGCATAAATACAACAGGAAAGCGAATAGGATTGCTATATAGCTTTAGTAAATATTATCGTTTACACTATGGACTTACGGATACATTCACAGTTGTATACAAAGAATACAACTCAGATGAGCCTAAAACTACTCTACTTAAAAGCGTAGGTAATAAAAAATATTATACACACGTAGAAAATAGATACTCTAAAGAGTTTGACAATGGCATTTATAAAGATTGGGATAAGCATGAAAAATACGATTTTCGCTTGATCAATCCTGATTCAGGTCTTTTAACCATCAATACGTTTAATATAGGATGGCATGCAAATCACGTTGAACATAAACAGTATGTACAATTTTTGGATAGTATTTTTTCTATTGTTAAAAGAGATAAAATCACAAATCTGATTATTGATGTTAGAAAAAATGGAGGTGGTACAGACCCTAATGATCTGGTTACGTATTCATATCTAACTGATCGAAATTTTTCAGAGAATAAAGAGGCTTGGATTAGTTTTAGAAAAATACCATTTCTACAATATAATTCTGATAGCAATGTACCCTATCTCATAAAATTAATGGGTGTAGGTAAATTTAATAAGGAATTTCAAAAAGAATTCCCAAAAGAGATGAACGGTAAATTTTATCAGGATGCTACAAGTTCTGACCATATGATAAGAACACCAAAGCCCAACGCCTTTCACGGAAATATATATTTATTAACCGATCCTAATATTGCTTCTGCAGCCAGTCTGTTTGCCGCTATGGTAGCAAGTAATAAAAATACAACAATTATTGGCGAAGAAACCATGGGTGGTTACTTTGGTCATAACGGACACGTCCCGCTGCATTATACATTGCCAAAATCAAAAATAGAAACGGGATTCTCTGTAGTAAATCTAGAGCAAGATGTCTCCAAAAAAAAGAACCAACTACATAAACGAGGAATTATTCCGGATTATACAGTCACCCAATCATACAAAGACTTTCTGAATCATAACGATACGCAGATGAATTTTGCTATTGACCTGATAAATCAGAATACACAATAGTGTGATGTTTTTAATAACATGATCATATTACAATCCATCTGATTTTTGTATCCATAATGCGTAGTAGGGTGATGCACCGTCCGATATACTGTTTACTCATTTGGATATTGAATACTATAAAATAAAGCATCCGCCACAAAGGTGACGGATGCTTTTACTATATATAGTATTTATTTTTACTGTCAGTAAGCAAAAGCTTATGCTTTTAACTCTTCAGTCTCTGGCTTTTTCTTTTCCTTCAGACCTACTTTCTTTACAGTATCATACATTACAGGAGTTGCAATAAATAGCGACGAATATGTTCCTACTACTACACCAATAATTAAAGAAAACATAAATCCTCTTAATGGTTCTGCAAAGATGAAAATTGCTACTAATACCAATAAGGTAGTTAAAGAGGTATTTAAGGTACGACCTAAGGTACTGTTTAATGCAGCGTTTACATTTTTATCTAATTGCCAACCCGTATGCTCACTCAGGAATTCTCTAATTCTATCAAATACTACCACGGTATCATTCAGAGAGTATCCAATTACCGTAAGTATGGCGGCAATAAAAGCCTGATCAATCTCCATATTAAATGGCATGAACTTATAAGTAAGAGAGAAAATCCCTAATACAACAAGTACATCGTGGAATACAGCAGCTACGGCACCTAAACTAAATTGCCATCTGCTAAAACGTAGTAAAATATATAGGAACACCACAATTAATGATCCAACTACAGACCATATAGCCGCTTGCTTAATATCATCTGCAATTGTAGGTCCTACTTTCATAGAAGACATAATTCCTACTTGCTTATTCTCATCACCATTAGCAAACTCATCATAGGTCAAACCTTCTGTAAGATATGGCTTTAAAGCTTCATACAAATCCTTAGCGATCTCATTATCCACAGTCGTTCCTGTTTCATCAATTCTATATTTGGTAGTGATTTTTAATTGATTATTAACATCTAATGTTTTTGCCTGCGCACTTTCGAATTTGGCAATCAAATCATTTTCCACATCTGTTGGCACCACATCTTTTGCAAAACGTACTGTATAACTTCTTCCTCCTACAAAATCAACACCCTGATCTAATCCTTGAGTAAATAAAGAACCTATACCTGCAGCAATGATAATTCCTGAGATAACATAAGCAATCTTACGTTTCTGTAAGAAATTAATATTAATATTCTTGAATAAATTCTTTGTTGCTCCAGTAGAAAATGCTAGTTCTTTACCATTCTTACCATATCCGTCAATCAATAATCTAGTGATAAAGATTGCTGTAAACAAAGAAGTAGCAATACCTATTAATAAGGTAGTTGCAAATCCTTTAATCGGACCTGTACCAATTAAGAATAAAATTGCTCCTGTTAATCCAGTGGTGATATTGGCATCTAAAATAGAAGATAGAGCATTTTTAAATCCATCTTTAATCGAATCTGCTTGCGATTTACCTTTTGCTAACTCTTCTTTAATACGTTCAAAGATAAGTACGTTCGCATCCACAGACATACCTATAGTTAAAACAATACCTGCAATACCGGGTAGTGTAAGCACCGCTTTTAAACCTGCTAATACTCCAAAAATGAAGAGTATATTTACTACTAAAGCGACATCCGCAAAAGCTCCTGCTTTTCCGTAATAAAAGATCATCCATAGTAAGATCAATACTAAAGCAATAGCAAATGACATGATCCCGCTATCAATAGCTTCTTGACCTAAAGATGGTCCAACTATTTCACTTTGGATAATATCTGCTGAAGCAGGTAATTTTCCTGCTCTTAATACATTGGCTAAATCTTTACCTTCTTCTACAGTAAAATTACCAGAAATCTGACTGCTTCCTCCACTTATTGCTCCAGTTGTAACTCCTGGTGCAGAATACACAATGTTATCTAATACAATAGCAATCTGACCTCTGTTATTATAAGCACGTCCGGTCATTTCTTCCCATTTTTTAGCACCTTTACCATCCATCTGCATAGACACCATTACATTGTTAAGGTTATCAAATGTCTGAAACGCATCTGTAATAACACCTCCACTTAGTTCTGGAATATCATCACGATTTCCTTTTAAAGCATACAGATCCACTCTGGTACTATCCTTTTCTGCTTTGCTCCAGGCAAATTTAGTATATCGTAAAGATTGAGGTTTTAACGCCTGTATATCTTTTCTATTTAAAAACTCATCAAATTTCTCCTGATCTTTTATAGCTACAGAAACTAATGCTGCTCCACTATAAGGTCCGCTAATTATTGAATTTATCTGATCTGCCTGATCAGCAACATCTGTAGAATCTTCTGCATCCGCTAATAACTTAGCAATCTCATCATCTGCATCAACCTGTGTAGAATCTTTTTGAACAGTATCTAATACTTGTTCTGACTCTGTAATTTCTTCTTTAACTTTTGGCTTCTCTTCTGAACCCTCTTTACCTTCATTCATAAATTTTTCATTGACTGCGCCAAGAAAATTTAAATGTTCCTGAGATTTTTCAACATCCCAAAACTCTAATTGAGCTGTACTTTGTAGTAACGTTTTAACACGATCTACATTTTTTGCTCCTGGTAGCTCTACGAGAATACGCCCTGATTCTCCCAGACGTTGGATATTAGGCTGCGTTACCCCAAATTTATCAATACGTTTACGTAATACCTCAAAAGCAGAAACTACTGATTCATCAATCTTTCGCTTTAAAATTGGCTCTACTTCTTCGTTAGACATATCAAAAAGGATATCATCACTTAAGTTTCTATTCGCAAAAATATCAGAAGAGGCTAATCTTGCATCCGGTATTTTATTGAATTCGATTAAGAAGTCCTCTACATAGGTATTCTGACTATCTTTTTGAGTTTGATCTGTAGCATCTAATGCCTGAGTAAATGCCGGATCTTTTGAGTTGTTTGCTAAACCTTCTAGTATATCTCTTACTGATATCTGAAGGATTACATTAATTCCTCCTTTAAGGTCAAGCCCTTTATTTAATTCTTTTCCTTTAGCATCATTATAGCTGAATCCAGCAAAAATTGGTTCTTTCCCAATAGAATCCAGATACCTCTTTTCTTCTAAGTTTCTTAACTCTGAATATCCTTCAACGCTCTCTGCATATTTTTGTTTTGCATATGCTTCTGCTTCGTTTTCTTTTGTATATGTCATGTAGGTAAATGAGAGTTGGTATAAACATACCAATCCAAATAAAACCGCAAACAATCTTACAAGCCCTTTATTTTGCATTATTTATGTATTTAGGTCAAATCTGATGAGATGGAACTCATCTAGTTTTAACAATTAATTAATTTTTAAATAGTTATGTATTGAAGCTTTATCATTTATATAAAGCTTTAATGAGAAGTGAACACTATATTATCTACAACGAATTTTAAATTCGCTATCTATTGTTCCTCTTTTAATAAGATAAAATAGTTGTTTAGGAAATTCTTGAAAAAATCAAGTCTCCTATTAAGAAATAGGGCCAGCTCTTACTTCTGGAATTTTATAAGAAGTATTATCTATTGATATAACAATAGTAGTATTTACTTTTCTAGCTACGTTGACAAGACGATGAATAACTGTAAGATCTACTGCCGTATTAACATCATATAAAACAGGGCCAGAATACCTATCTAATTCGTTTGTTACCTCTATAGTATACGCATTATTGAAATCCAAACCAATATCTGATCCTTGATAGATTTCATAAACATTAAGTTTATAATCTTTCTGATGTTCTCTTAAAGGAAACGGTTGATTTTCATCCTCATGCTGATTAAACAAAATATGATTAAACGCTAAATGCTGATGTTGTTCTTTAGAAAGTATTCGTTTAATATAAGCTACATCTTCATTACTGTAATAAGTAATGGTAAGTTTACCATCTTTTACATTCTTTGATAGTACAGGATTCTTAACACCTATTGATTGCAATTGTTTTTTTACAATCGCAATAGTATTTTGAGCTTCTGGAGAGGTGATATCAACATCAACAAATTCTAGTACAATTTCTTGATTAGGCACTACTGTATGCTGCTGAAAGCCAACAAACAAGGCAATAGCAGTAATCAAAGTAAAGAAGCACCATTTTTTCTCCATTCGGCAAATATAAAAAAATTAAAATTACATTTCTAATGTCTTAGGATAAATATCTATTGTAATTTTTGAACATCAAAACTGATAAGACGCATTGATGGAATCGCACCAGAAGTAATGATATTAGCAAGATCCTGCGCTTCTTCTACAGTAAAATTTCCTGATATTTCTGAGCGACCTTCTAATATCGGTCCGGATAGAACTCTCGGAGCACTGTATACTTCATCATTAAGAATAATAGCAATATTAGTTTGATTCTGAAAAGCTTTACCTGTTAATTTCTCCCAGACTTTTGCTCCTTTTTCATCCATCTTCACAGCTATTACAGGATTACCCATCGGATCAAAAGTATGGGATGCCCCCTCTACATGGTTACCACTTAAACCTGGTTTCCCTTCTTTCCCTAACTGTAGAGCATATAATGGAAAAACCTCACTTTCCCTTTCCTTTTTTCCCCATAAAAATCGTAAAAGCCTCGTATCTACTGGCAATGAGGATACAACCGCCTCAGATGATATATACCTTCTCACTTTGGCGGTATCTTGTTCTGCTACACTAAAAAGAACAGCGTTTCCAGAATATTCTGGCTCAACTAATAAACTAAACAATGGATTTTCTTCATCTTTTTTTAATCTGGCAATTTCATTTGCTTTTACAAAAAAATCAGTAAATTGATTAGTTGGGTACAATTCATAAAAATCTAATTTTCCAGGATTAGTGATATACTGCTTTATTCTTTCAATACTATGATGTGTAGGAACCTTTATACTGATTTGATTACTATTATTGATCCTTGCCACTTCGGGAGTTCTGGAAACTTTAGATAAACGATCTACTATTTTTTTTTGAATCAACTGCATTTCTTTTTCTGATACATTCTGTTCATCTACCTCAACTACAACTTCTATTATCTTATCTGGCTGAGGACCAAAAACAGAACAAGAAACCATCATAAGAAGCGTTAAAACAATAATTACAAAAGAATTCCACTTCTGAACATACAACTTTATCATATCCATTATTTTTAAAACAAAAGAGCTTCACTTATTCAGTGAAGCTCTTGTCGTATATAACTAGTAAGGATTATAATTCTAACAATCCATTCGTTTTCTTCACTCCTTCTGCACTTTCGGCTAATTTTGCTTTCTCTGCATCTGTAAGATCTATTTCTACTATTTTTTCTATACCATTCTCACCTAAAACAACAGGCGCTCCAATACAGAGATCTGTAAGCCCATATTCTCCTTCTAATAACACAGAGCAAGGAAATATTTTCTTCTGATCACAAGCAATTGCTTGAACTAATCCAGAAACTGCTGCTCCCGGGGCATACCATGCAGATGTACCTAGTAATCCCGTAAGTGTAGCTCCACCCACTTTAGTATCCGCAGCAACTTGTTCTAAACGTTCATCTGAAATAAATACTGATACAGGTACACTATTTCTAGTTGCTAATCTTGTCAATGGCACCATTCCTTTATCACTATGACCTCCGATCACCATACCATCAACATCAGAAATAGGCGCTCCTAATGCTTCTGCTAATCTATATTTGAAACGAGCACTATCCAAAGCTCCACCCATTCCGATAATTCTACTTTTTGGTAGATTAGTAGTTTTATGAACCAAATAGGTCATAGTATCCATCGGATTACTTACTACGATAATAATAGTATTAGGAGAGTGTTCTATTAAATTAGCTGAAACTGTTTTCACAATACCTGCATTAATCCCAATCAATTCTTCACGAGTCATTCCTGGTTTACGAGGAATTCCTGAAGTAATTACTACAATATCACTCCCTGCAGTTTTAGAATAATCATTTGTGGTTCCTGTTATTTTGGTATCAAATCCATTAAGAGAAGCCGTCTGCATAAGATCCATAGCTTTACCTTCTGCATATCCTTCTTTAATATCTAGCAACACTACTTCTGATGCAAAATTCTTTATGGCGATATACTCTGCACAACTTGCACCTACTGCACCAGCTCCTACTACTGTAACTTTCATTCTATATAATTTTGATTGTAAATAATTTGATTCGAGCTGCGAAAATACGAATTCTATAACAATTTCTTTTTTAAAGAAAAGTTTATTTAGTATTCTATAACGATTTATTAAATTATTAGAAATAATCATCCCTAAAATTTAAAAAATCATCAATGAACCCTATGAATTTTCAGTATTTTGAAGTTACTCAGCTAACAAGATTATAATAAAACAGGAACCATTATCAATTATGAATATGCTTTACTCTATTAAAAACCTACATGAAGCCCCATAGATAAGGTACTATAATTTTGTAGTGTATAATCCAGATTTACCTTAAAAAAACTAACAGCTACAATAGTGCCAAAAGTCGCTTTTAGTCCTGATTCTTTATGATCCACAGTTACAGGATCCTCCAGCGTTACGGCACCTCCACTTACTTCATAAGAACCATTAAGATCAGTAGTCGTTTCACCTGAATAATACCCAAATCCTCCATAAAAATTAAAAACAGGGAACTTAGTAGAAACTATCCCAGAAATGAGCCAAGAATTACCTTCGAATTCAATTTCTTGCCCTTCTCCTTCCAGGGTACTATCCTCAGAAAAATCATATGTAGCCCTTAATTTAGAAAAACCAAGAATTCCGGAAATACTTACAGGAGAACGTTTCCAACTAAAAATTGATTTTGTTAGCTCGTGCTGAATTCCCACACCATATAAGAATGATTCTGTATTACCACCTGATAATTTTGGCCAAAAACGCGCTTTTATCTCTGTACCTTTAACCAACCCTACACTTGCTTGCAGAAACACAGTAGGTATCGTATTAACCCCTGTTCCTCCCAGACCATCTGGTAATAGTATCTCTCCTTGCCCTGCTCCTCCTTCACCAACAATCATGACAACATCTTCTGCATTTTCTCCAAATACAGTAGCAACCGACTGAATAACACCATTTTCTGAATCTCTAAAAACCAGGTTGTCATAATCATCTTCTCTAAGAAAAAAAGCTTTCTTATCATCTCTCACAAAAGATGCATTCCCTACAATACCTATTTCAAAATCAAATAATTCTTTTACTGTTGCAGTGTTATACCATCCATTAGACATCGCATTAACAACGCCTTCTCCTGCGGGAGCAAAATAATCCTGACTAAATCGTCTGGCGTCATCTACCCCGGATTCTAAAATTTGATCAATCGTTACTTGCGCAACCATAGGATAACTAATTAGCATCAGTAAGAATATCGCTTGTTTTTTCATAAGATTTGGTATTATTGGCAATGCAATATAAAAAAAATCCACTACACAAGTGCAGTGGATTTTAGAACCATTAATTATTATAAATATTGTTTCTTTCTTAGCTTTTTATGCATCAATATTAGCATACACAGCATTTTTCTCTATAAATTCTCTACGTGGCGGCACTTCATCTCCCATCAACATAGAGAAAACTCTATCTGCTTCTGTTAGATTATCTATTGTTACTAAACGCATTGTTCTGAATTCAGGATTCATCGTTGTATCCCATAATTGCTCAGCATTCATCTCACCAAGACCTTTATATCGCTGAATTTTAGAGCTTTCTCCAAATTCCTGTATAATTCTATCACGCTGATCATCATTCCATGCATACTGCTTTTTAGCACCTTTCTTCACTAAGTATAATGGTGGTGCTGCAATATAAATATGTCCAGCTTCTATCAATTCTTTCATGTATCTAAAGAAAAAAGTCAGAATCAACGTAGAAATATGACTACCATCCACATCCGCATCACACATAATCACCACTTTATGATATCGTAATTTAGAAAGGTTTAATGCTTTACTATCTTCCTCTGTACCTATGGTTACGCCCAGGGCTGTAAAAATATTCTTAATCTCCTCATTTTCAAAAACCTTATGGTTCATCGCTTTTTCAACATTCAGAATCTTTCCACGTAGAGGCAAAATTGCCTGAAACATTCTATCACGACCTTGTTTTGCCGTTCCTCCTGCAGAATCTCCCTCAACAAGGAATACTTCACACAATGCAGGATCTTGTTCTGAACAATCTGAAAGCTTACCAGGTAACCCTCCTATACTCATTACAGATTTACGTTGTACCATTTCACGTGCTTTCTTGGCAGCATGTCTGGCCTGAGCTGCAAGAATCACCTTCTGCACGATCGTCTTAGCATCATTAGGGTTTTCTTCTAAGTAATTTTCCAGCATTTCAGAAACTGCTTGAGAAACTGCAGAAGTCACCTCTCGGTTTCCTAATTTAGTTTTAGTTTGTCCTTCAAATTGAGGTTCCTGAACTTTTACAGATACAATAGCGGTTAATCCTTCACGGAAATCATCTCCAGCAATTTCAAACTTTAATTTATCCAATAGTCCGGAAGCATCTGCATACTTTTTAAGCGTAGATGTTAAACCTCTTCTAAAACCGGATAGATGAGTTCCTCCTTCATGTGTATTAATATTATTCACATATGAATGTAAATTCTCTGCATAAGAGTCATTATAAATCATAGCAACTTCTACAGGGATATTGTTTTTTTCCCCTTCCATAGAAATTACTTCAGCTATGATAGCACTGCGACTTGTATCTAGAAATCTTACAAATTCTTTTAACCCCTCTTTAGAATGAAAAGTTTCTGTAACATCATTTCCTTCTTCATCTTGATGTCTCTTATCTGTTAATGTGATTGTTATCCCTTTATTAAGGTATGCTAATTCTCGCATACGACTAGCTACCGTATCATAGTTATATTCTAACGTTTGCTGAAATATAGTCGGATCAGGTCTGAAAGTAACGATAGTACCATTAAAATCTGTATCACCTGTTGATTTTACCGGATAGAGAGGCTTACCTTTCTCATATTCTTGCTCCCATACCTTACCATCTTTATGAACAACCGCATGTAAATGATCAGATAATGCATTTACACAAGAAACTCCTACTCCGTGAAGCCCTCCTGAAACTTTATAAGAATCTTTATCAAATTTACCACCTGCTCCAATTTTAGTCATTACGACTTCTAAAGCAGAAACTCCTTCTTTTTTATGAATTCCAACCGGGATACCACGACCATTATCCTTTGTTGTAATAGAATTATCCTCATTAATTGTTACCTGTATAGCGTCGCAATATCCACCCATGGCTTCATCAATCGAATTATCAACCACCTCATATATTAAATGATGTAATCCGCGAGACCCAACATCCCCTATATACATAGATGGACGCATGCGTACATGCTCCATTCCCTCAAGTGCCTGAATACTATCTGCTGAATAGTCTTTCTTATTAGCTTCTTCACTCATAAAATTGCTTAATTAATTATTTAATTTTTTGACAACAAACAAAGATAAACAAACAGTACAATGATGAAAGCATTTTACAGAAGATCATTTAAAGAGTTATTAACATTTGGTTAATGCTTTTTCTAATACAATACCGTAAAAACAAAAAAAGCTCTTAAATGCACTTAAAACACCCTTAAATCCAATTTCATAAATTAAGAAAAAAATCGACTAATAATTGAAATTATTTTTAGGCCGTTTAAAACAAGGCTAACCCACCACTTTTAAAAGATAAAGTAGTCAAAATATCAGAATCAAAAGCGTTTTGTTATAAAAGTCAGAAAACAGAGTCCTTTTTCTAAATATTCTGAGTTTTAAGTTTATTTTAAAAAAGTAATTTTCAAGCATAATTTTTAAGAATATCCACAAGTAATTCTATGTAATAATTTTATCAATAACGGATACGCAGAATGGTATTCACAAATACCTTTAACCTATAAAAAAAATGATTTTGTACTAAAATAGAGCTTTTCTTAATACAACTACATTGCAATAATAAACGGATTCTAATTACTTCTTTACGAATTCTGATTTGTTGATTTTTATTTAACATTAATTAAGTTTTTTTTAACAAAAATGTTTAAAACATACCTTTGAGAAACCAGTTAAAAGGGAGCGTAATACAAATTCAGAATATTAAAATTTAAGCTTATTATGAAAACGAAAAAAACAATTCAATTAATCAAATTTGGCTTATTAAGTGTAGGTCTATTTTTAGGTTCTTGTACTAATGAAAGTGTTGAAGAATTTCCAGAAAATAACAGTACACAGCTCATTAAAAAATTCTTTAATGATGAAGCAGTAGAGGTTGAGCCGCTAGGTAACGGAACTTATTTAATGTATGAGGATGTTATTGTAACTGAAGATCAATTGACAGATCAGAAAGTGGGTATAAGCGAAAACCCGGTCCCTAATGAAGGTGTAGATAAATTGGCACTTTCCAGCGGAATTAGAAAATGGACTAATAATACTATAGTTTATACATTAGACAATAATATAAGTCAGTCCGTACTAGATGAACTATATAAATCAATGGACGTATGGAGAGACAACACCAATGTTGAGTTTAAAGTACGTACTAATGAATCTGATTATATCACTATTACCAGCAATGGTAATAATTGTAATTGTGGTTCTGCCAGTCTTGGTATGGTAGGGTCTCGTGGGGTTATTAATCTTGGAACAAGAACTACTGCAGTGGTAATCATCCATGAAATAGGACATACATTAGGTTACATACACGAACAAACACGTTCTGATCGTGATGATTATGTTAGAATTTTATCTGAAAACATTCAGGATGGATATGCTAGTCAATTTGCTAGAAACACTAATTCTCAAAACCTTGGTGATTTTGATATTAGTTCTACAATGATGTATGGAGCGTATACATTTAGTAAAAATGGTCAACCTACGATTACACTTCTAGATGGAACTATTTATCCTAGTAGACAAGCAAGATTATCTGATGGAGATATTGCAGGAACAAACCAGGCATACCCTAGTAGTGATGGTGGTGACGGTGGTGATGGTGGTGACGGCGGCGATAGTGAAGATATTTGTGAAGGGGTTTCTGAATGGTCCCGTTTTCAATCTTATAGCGTAGGGGATCAAGTTACGTACCAAGGATATCTTTATGAAAGAGATTTTTCCAGATGGAACCAGTTAGGACAATGTGGTGAAACCAATCCAAGTGCAGATATTTGCGAGGGTGTGGCTGCATATAGTAGAAATAATAACTACAGTACCGGAGACTCTGTTACTTATAATGGGTATTTATATACATTAGGATCCAACGGAAGATGGAGCAACCAAGGTAGTTGTGGAAACTAGTTAAGAACCGATTCCAAAACAACATAATAACAGTAAAAGCTACAGTCATAAATTGGCTGTAGCTTTTTTTATATAAAAAGAAAACCTTGGGACACCCCAAGGTTAACATCTCAATTAACTCAACTTTCAGTGACTCAAACTGAAACTCTTTTTAATTTATTATATTACAACGATTTATTCTACATAAGCATCATCATGAACATTTTTTACTGCTCTACCACTAGGATCATTCATGTTTTTAAATGCTTCATCCCATTCTAATGCTATTTTAGTACTACAAGCAACTGATGGTTCCTGAGGAACACTTAATGCCGCTGTATCACTAGGAAAATGCTCTTCAAATATAGATCTATAATAAAATTCTTCTTTGTTTTGTGGTGTTTGTATTGGAAATCTAAAATGTGCATTTGCAATTTGTTCATCAGACACCTCTTTGTCAACCACTTCTTTTAATGTGTCTATCCAGCTATACCCCACTCCATCAGAAAACTGTTCTTTTTGCCTCCAGGCAACACTTTCTGGTAAGTAAGATTCAAATGCTTTTCTGATTACCCATTTCTCCATGCGCTCTCCATTAATCATTTTATCCTGAGGATTAATACGCATCGCAACATCCATAAACTCTTTATCCAGAAACGGAACACGTCCTTCTATACCCCATGCTGCTAAGGATTTATTAGCACGTAAACAATCATACATATGTAGCTTATCTAATTTACGTACAGTTTCTTCGTGAAATTCTTTTGCATTAGGCGCTTTATGAAAATATAGATATCCACCAAATATCTCGTCTGCACCTTCTCCAGACAACACCATTTTTACCCCCATAGACTTAATAACACGTGCCATCAAATACATTGGAGTAGAAGCTCGTATGGTCGTGATATCATAAGTTTCCAGATTATAGATAACATCCTTAATTGCATCAAGTCCTTCTTGTATAGTAAATTTGATTTCGTGATGAATGGTACCAATATGATCTGCTACCTTTTGTGCCGCTGCAAGATCCGGCGAACCTTCTAATCCAACAGAAAAAGAATGCAATTGCGGCCACCATGCCTCTTTAGTGTCTCCTGATTCCACACGTTTCTCTGCATATTTTTTAGCAATTGCAGAAGTTACAGAAGAATCAAGACCACCTGACAACAGTACTCCATAAGGAACATCAGACATTAACTGTCTATGAACTGCAGCTTCTAAAGCATCCCTAAGCTCATCAATACTAGTTTCATTATCTTTCACGACATCATAATCTCTCCAATCCCGTATATACCATTTTGTAAGCTCTCCAGTAGTGCTATCCAGATAATGTCCCGGAGGAAACAATTCTATTTTGCTACATACTCCTTCTAATCCTTTTAGTTCTGAAGCAACATAAAAAGTACCATTCTGATCCCATCCAATGTACAATGGAATAATTCCCATGTGATCTCTGGCAATTAAATAAGAATCTTTTTCCTCATCATATAAGGCAAAAGCAAAAATTCCGCTCAAATCATCCAGAAAATCAACACCTTTTTCTTCGTATAAAGCTAATATAACTTCACAATCGGATGCCGTTTGAAAATTATATTTTCCATTAAATTTCTTACGTATATCACTGTGATTATAAATCTCTCCATTGGCAGCTAATACCACTTTCTTATTCTCGCTAAATAAAGGTTGCTTTCCTGACACAGGATCTACAATAGCTAACCTTTCGTGAGCCATAATAGCGTTTTTACTTGCATAAATTCCACTCCAATCCGGACCTCTATGTCTTATTTTTTTAGACATCTCTAATAACTGGGGTCTTAGCACCTCTGCTTTTTCTTTTAACTCAAAAGCACAAACAATTCCGCACATAATCTTCTTTTTGTTTTAATTACGAAGTCAAAGATGCTGTTATAGTTACACAATACAAAGTATTTACAGTCTAATACTTATAATTATAAACAATAAGTGCATTTATATATTTAAAAATGAAAGTAAAATCACTAATAATACTAATAAAAACTATCAGGTTGTCACTATTATCTTTTAGAATCACATGACTAATATTCCCTCGTTGATAGCATAAACAAAGCTTCTTACTACAACCCTACTTGATAAACCTAGCATTAAAAGTATCTATTTACGCATACTCATTTAACATAATTTAAATACGATATTAACATTTCACATGTAAGCACATTGATATCTTTACGTCGAAACATTAAATTTAAATCACTTATCATGAAAAAATCATTTTTATTAGTAATTATTATGATTGCCAGTAGTCTCACTACTATAAATGCACAAAAATTCGCGGATCTTCAAAAAAGCCCCACTGATATCGCATACGCAAGAAGCGAGAGAAGCGCGAAACCAGATATTAAAGTCGTTTACAGCAGACCTCAAAAAAAAGATCGGAAAATATTTGGAGAACTGGTACCGTATGATAAAGTATGGAGAACCGGAGCAGATGAAGCTACCGAAATTAAATTTTTTAAAGATGTAAAACTAGGAGAAAAATCCATTCCTGCTGGGACTTACTCATTATTTACCATTCCTGGTGAAAAGGAATGGACTGTTATTATAAGTTCTGTGACTGATGTATGGGGAGCCTACGATTATGATGAAAGTAATGATGTTGCAAGATTTAAAGTAGCTCCATCTACAGGAAAAGAAGTTGAAGCTTTTTCTATTGCCTTTGAAAAAGTAGATGCTGGATATCATATGAAATTAGGTTGGGATACTACAATTGTAGCAGTTCCATTTATGCTTTAATATTTTAAGGAAATTATAAACACAAAAAGAGAACTTATAAGTTCTCTTTTTGTGTTTATAATAAAAATTCTTGTACTTAACAGAATATAAAATTATCTGTGAATAGCATTACTGGACGCACCAGGTAAATCTCTCAGAAAGTCCATTACGACTCTGAAAGTTAATCTAAATTTTGTGTAAAATAGCCCCATAATAATAGTTTTTAAATGTTCTCTTAAATTTAAAATTTAAATAACACAAAATCAATATATTTAACACTATTTTTTCGAATACTTAGATATAAAACCATTTTAATCAGACAAAACGTAACAAATAACATTAAAGGAGAGATTATACCTTTAATAATCCTACAGTCAATTTTACAAATATTACAGTATATGTAATAAAAGTAACCATAGCTTTGAATTAATCATGCATGAAGAAAACATTAAACGAAACCTGTCTTATTTTTATTTCCTCAAAAATTATTCTAGCGATGAATTGCATTACTACAAGCTGAAGGTAATTGTTTCAAAAAACTCTTTAGAGCCATAAAATCTATAGCAAATATTCCGTAAAAAAATTTCATAATTATTTGATTTTAAAATTGTTGTACAAATATAAAATGAAAGAAAATTAGTGTAAAAAAATTAACATTATTGATTTTAGTTATTAGCTAAAAAATTAAATAATACCGATAAAACGAAATTAACCTGTAATTCAAATGTATATCAAATAGAATATTCCTACAAATAACACCTTAATTCATGGGGTGTTATCCCTCCTAATAAAACAGTAAGCTTTCTTCTATTTTAATTTTAGATTATCTGATTGATCAATAATTATGCTTTTGTAAGATAAATTATGAAATTTCATCACTACATAATGTACGGTTTTACTCTCAAAGCAAAATATCTATAAAAAAGAGAGTAACTACTATAAGTAGTTACTCTCTTTTCACTTAATTCAAACATGGTTTTTTCTAACGCTATATCTTTTGGCTTAATGACGTATTACGTGACTAGAAGCCGAAGGAAGCTCTTTTATAAAACTAATCATTGATTTAAGACTGATAGTGAAAATTGTATAAAAGTTTTTCATAACATATTGTGTTTTAATTAGTTTACTAAAGTTAAGCACAACTTTAATAAAAAACTAAAAAAAACACTATAGCGTTTATTTTTTTAGCTGTAATTCTCAAGAAAAAGATTAAAAACAATAAAACTGCAAAAAATCAACCGAAAATGTAATCTTAATCCTACTTTTTTATTTGTTATATGACGGGATATTTCCCAATATGCGATGGTAATACCGCATAAGGTATTATGTGAAACATTAATTTATTCTAAAAAAGTTAAAACTAACAAAAATAATTTCAAAATTGAACTACCTCAACCCAAGCATACTAGGTAATAAAAACCTGATCATTTAGTTACAGTAATCAGTAAGTAAGATTCCTTTATAATAATTTTATACACTATACTAAAGGCAGAATAATGAGTTATTCTATTGACTAAGGGATATTGAGATATTTATGAGTTTGTAATGACACTTTCCATTTAGGATTTTTCATTACATAATCTACTATCAGAGGAACTACTTTATCACGTACGCTCCATTCTGGTTGCAGATAAAGAATACAATCTTCTGAAACCTGTGCAGCTTGTTCTTCTGCAAAACCAAAATCACTCTTATTATATATGATACATTTTAGTTCATGTGCTTTTTCATAAACCATCTGTTGAGGAAGTTTTACTTTTTTTGGTGATAAGCAGATCCAATCCCAAATACCTGTAAGAGGGTATGCTCCTGATGTCTCAATATGGGTTTGTGCTCCCTTACTTTTAAGCCCCTTTGTAAGCTCTGTCATATCCCAGGTCAACGGTTCGCCTCCCGTTACTACAACCACATCACTATATTGAACAGCGTTTTTAACAATAATATCTGTAGAAGTAGGTGGATGCAACTCAGCATTCCAGCTTTCCTTAACATCACACCAATGACAACCTACATCACAACCTCCTATCCTAACAAAATAAGCTGCTGTTCCTTTATGAAATCCTTCTCCCTGTATCGTGTAAAATTCTTCCATAAGGGGAAGCATTTTACCTTCATTCACTAATATTTCTTCATTTTTTTTCATAAGCCTGCAAAGGTAGCCAATTATGTATATATTTTATATCATAGTACTTAGTAAATAATACTACATTATTTTACAGCAATGCATTCTATTTCAACTTTTGCTCCGACCGCTAATCCTTTTGCTGCGAATGTAGTTCTTGCTGGCTTTTGTGGAAAATAGATTTTATAAACTTCATTAAACGCAGAAAAATCATTGATATCATTAAGTATTACTGTACACTTTACCACATTCCCTAAATCCATTTGATGTTGATCTAAAACTTCTTTTATATTTTCCAAGGCTTGCTTCGTTTCAGAAGTTATACCTCCTGCCACCAATCTCCGGGTGGTATGATCCATCCCCACCTGCCCTGATAAATAATATGTATTTCCAACCTCAACAATATCAGAAAAAGGTGCGTGTTCTTTTTTAGGCTCATGAGAAGGGTGAAAAACAGGAATGTTGCCTTTATCAAAATTTGTGCAACCCATTATAAATAAAATTGAGAAAACAAGTGTCATACTATTTTTCATAAGGAATTGAAATTATTAATATTTAAGGTAGTATAAAAAAACTAAAATTTATTTTTTTAAAATTAAACAATCTACAAATCAATCAATAGACCAGAATCACAATTTTAAACAAAACAACACCACATTCATTTTAATAGCATCGTTAAGATTGCTATTTTTATCAAAATTTACAATAATTATGAGCAATACTCAGGAATTTCTGGATCATATCAATACTGGCTATACTACCAAAGGAGATTTTATCACGCTTGGTGCTGCCATGCTTAATGGAGAGACTATCACAGATGCGCATGTCAAAATACCATTAAAAACATTAAACCGACATGGGTTGATTGCAGGCGCAACGGGAACTGGAAAAACTAAAACTCTTCAAGTTTTAGCAGAAAACCTCAGTGAAAAAGGAATTCCTGTACTGCTTATGGATATAAAAGGAGATCTTAGTGGTTTAGGTGCTGCCAGTCCAGGGCATCCCAAAATTGATGAGCGACATGAAAAAATAGGCATTCCATTTGATGCTAAAAAATTTCCAATAGAAATTCTTTCATTATCTAAACAGGATGGAGTGCGTCTTAAAGCTACTGTAAGTGAGTTTGGACCTGTATTATTCTCCAGAATATTAAATGTTACAGAAACTCAGGCAGGAATTATGTCCATTATATTTAAGTATTGTGATGACAATAAATTACCATTACTTGATCTAAAGGATCTTAAAAAAGTATTACAATATGCAACACGAGAGGGAAAAGAGGAATTAGAAAAAGATTATGGCAGAATTTCTACAGCTTCTACTGGTTCGATACTACGTAAAATAGTAGAATTAGAACAACAAGGGGCTGATCTATTTTTTGGGGAACGTTCTTTTGAAGTAAATGACCTATGCAGGTTAGATGACAATGGTAAAGGCTTGATTAATATTATACGTCTTACAGATATTCAGGACAGACCTAAACTGTTTTCTACTTTTATGCTAAGTTTACTTGCAGAAATATATAGTACATTCCCTGAACAGGGAGATAGTGACCGACCTGAATTGGTGATTTTTCTTGATGAAGCTCACTTAATTTTCAAACAAGCGTCTAATGCGCTAATGGATCAGATAGAAAGTATCGTAAAATTGATTCGTTCTAAAGGGGTAGGTCTTTATTTTGTCACCCAAAACCCAACAGATGTTCCTGATGGTGTTTTGAGCCAACTAGGGTTAAAAGTGCAGCACGCCTTAAGAGCTTTTACAGCAAAAGATCGCA
This sequence comes from Aquimarina addita, assembly GCF_039539305.1. Lineage (NCBI taxonomy): Bacteria > Pseudomonadati > Bacteroidota > Flavobacteriia > Flavobacteriales > Flavobacteriaceae > Aquimarina > Aquimarina addita. Next base: position 476,091 of record NZ_BAABCW010000001.1, read on the forward strand.
AAGCTATCAAACTTACCGCAGAAAACTATCCTATTTCATCTTACTATGACACAAAAGAAGTACTTACATCTTTGGGGATCGGAGAAGCATTGGTATCCGCATTAGATGAAAAAGGACGCCCTACACCATTAGCATCTACAATGTTAAGAGCTCCTATGAGCAGAATGGATGTTCTTTCTCCAGAAGAAATATCTACGATATTAAAAGACTCTTCACTTTCTGAAAAGTATAATGAGCATATTGACCGAGAAAGTGCTTATGAAATTCTTTCTGAAAAAATAGAAAAAGCCGAAGCAGCTGAAGCTAAAGAAATTGCAAAAAAAGAAAGAGAAAAACTAAAGAAAACCACATCACGATCTAGTACTAAAAGAAGTAGTGCTACAGAAAAAGCTGTTGTAAAAGTTTTAACAAGTGCTACGTTTATAAGAGGAGCCCTTGGAATTTTAAATAAATTATTCAAATAATTTATTTAATTTCAACTTATCATTTTTTTAATTTTAGTAACACCTACAGACAATGCCAAAAAAAATAAGTTATTTATTAGCACTCGTTTTATCCATTATAAGTTGCCAAAAAGGAGATAAGGAACATGATTCATTCGAGATTACTTCAAATAGGATTGGTCACCTTACCAATAAGGTTCGATTACATCAATTAGATTCTGTATTCGCTAATGATTCTATTGTAAGAAAAACAGCGAGTAATGAATTATTAAGTGCTACCAATGAAATTGAAATATATGAAAAGGGTGGTAAAAAACTATTGATCTTAGAAGCCAGATCCGCAACCGACTCCTCCTCTACCATAGAAAACATAGAGGTGATCGACCACCGGTACAAGACTCCATCCGGGCTTACTCCTGATGGAACATTTAAAGATATCAAGGAGCATTATACTATTTCTAAAATTAACAATACGCTAAGTGCTGCAGTTATATTTGTAGACAGCATACAAGCTTATATAACCATTGATAAAAAAGAACTACCAGTAGCCTTAAGAACAGATACTGATATCAAAATAGAAGCTACTCAGATTCCGGACACGGCTAAAATCAAACATTTTCTTATTAGTTGGGACGAAGACTAAATACAATATAATAGATAACATGTCAAAAAAATATCAAATTCAAAAATCTCCTTTTATTGTTCCAACTACAGATGGTAAATTAATTGAAGAACATTTTGGAAAAGCGACTAATGGTAATTCGGGTATTAGCATTGCTCATATGATTGCACCACCAGGTTGGAGCGAGCCATTTCAGACTCCGGAGTTTGAAGAATACACGTACATCATTCGGGGTAAAAAACAGTTTATAATCGAAGATGAAAAAGTGATTCTGGAAAAGGGTCAATCTATCAAAATTGAAAAAAATACCAGAATTCAATATTCTAATCCTTTTGACGAAGCTTGTGAATATTTGGCAATTTGTCTTCCGGCTTTTACTATGGAAGCAGTTCATCGTGAAAAATCATGAGTACATTAAAAAAATACGCACCTTTAATCAAAGGTAAGCAACTATTATTCCTCTTTTTATTAGCTCCAAAAAAAGCACTAAAAAAAGCATTTATACTATTTTGCACACCCAGAGCAGGAAAAGTATTACCAGATCAAGCTTATTTTTTAGAAGAGGCAGAAGATGAAGTAGTCATTTTTAACAATCTTGAAATACAAACATATCGATGGGCTGGCAATGGGCCTACTATTCTATTGGTTCATGGCTGGGATAGTAATACACATCGTTGGAAAACTCTGATAGAAAAATTACATCAGTTAGACTTTACCATTATAGCTTTTGATGCCCCTGCCCATGGATACTCTTCTGGTAAAACGCTACACGTTCCATTATATACGGAGTGTGTCCAGAAAATAGTAGCATTGTATCGTCCTAATCATATCATAGGGCATTCAGCTGGCGGAATGGCAACTATATTTCATCAATTTAGCTATCCGGATTCTGAGATAGAAAAAGTAATTATACTCGCATCACCGACTAAGTTAGCTTCCATTATGAATGGATATCAGAAAACACTGAAACTCTCTGATAAATTCATACAGGCATTAAATCAATATTTTAAGGATCAATTTGGATTTTATTTTGAAGAATTTTCTATGGCAGAATTTGCTAAAAATATTGAAAAGCCTGGATTAATTATACATGATAAATATGACGACATAGCACCTTATGATGAAGCTGTAGAAATTGCAAAAAACTGGAAGAATGTTCAATTCAAAACCACAGAAAATTTTGGTCATTCTCTATTTTTTGATGAAGTAGACGACATGATTATTAATTTTTTGAAACTTTAAGATTTTATAACCACCTTTGCATGTGGAAAATTCTAAACTTACCAGACTTAATAAATACCTCAGTGAAGTAGGTTATTGCTCTAGAAGAGCAGCCGATAAACTTATTGATCAAGGTCGTGTTACAATTAATAACCGTGTCCCCGAAATGGGCACTAAAGTAGGTGTTAACGATATAGTACGTGTAGATGGAGAATTTATAATTGAACCCAAAGAAGAACACGTATATATTGCTTTTAATAAGCCAGTAGGTATTGTTTGCACTACTGCTCAGAACGAAAAAGACAATATTATTGACTACATCAACTATCCTAAACGTATTTTTCCGATTGGTAGATTAGACAAACCCAGTGAAGGGCTTATTTTTCTTACAAGTGATGGAGATATTGTTAATAAAATTTTACGAGCCAGAAATAATCATGAAAAAGAATATGTAGTTACTGTAGATAGACTTATCAGTGACCAGTTTATTAAACGTATGAGTACTGGCATCCCTATTCTAGATACCATTACACGTAACTGCGAAGTAGAACAGATTAGTAAATTTTCTTTTAAAATTATACTCACTCAGGGACTTAACCGACAAATAAGAAGAATGTGTGAGCATTTGGGGTATGAAGTGGTACGCTTAAAACGTGTACGTATTATGAATATTAAGTTAGATGTCCCGGTAGGTCAATGGCGTTATTTTACAGAAGAGGAACTACAAATCATACAAACAGATGTAGAGGATTCTGGAAAAACTAAAGAGTTCTCAATAGAGACAGAAGCTAAAACCAAGCCCAAACGTCAAAGAAATACACCAAAAGAAGAGACCGCTCCGCATCAAAGAAAAAAACTATCTAATAGAAAATCCTTACGACCAGAAAACAGGAGGCGGAAAGATCGGAGAAATTAGTTTTTTAAACAACAACAAAACTCATTGCAATACAAAGAATGGAAATTATTATATCATAAAATATGTTTTGTTAAAAATCAATATAAGTTTATATTTAATCCTTATTAGTAAATAGATACAGATCACATGAACATCAGATTATCACTGCTCCTATTCATATTCCATATACCATTTTATGCCATCGTAGCGCAGATAACTTCTGCAGACACTACGTCCTGGAAGGTTAAAAATAAGTTAGAATATACAGGAACCTATAATTTTGGAACATCTGACCTAGTATTATCATACGTCAATGGTTCTTTTGAAGGAAAAATAATAAATAGCAAGCTTAATGATGATGGCAACGCTCGTATAGAAAAACGAGAAACAATTTCTAATATTAGAATAGAGGGTAATACTTTTTATTCTAACAAGAGTAAAGGAGACTTTGTGGTATCAAATAGTGGAGGTAAGCAAATCTTTGGTCTCAAAATTTATGAACCTTGGAATACTAAAAAAGATATTGAAATTGGTCAATTAACCTCTGTTCGTAAAAGATATATTGGTAACTATCCGTACACCAGTTTTAGAATATTAACTAAAAACGACCTTAAATTCATACAAAAATCAGAATTACAAATCATGCGTAATGAGATTTATGCTAGACATGGTCATATATTTACTGAGGGAGGAAAAATGGATATCCATTTTAGAAAACAGCCTTGGTACACAGCCCAACAGAGTGATGCTACCGATTTATTAACTGAAATTGAAAAAAACAATATCGATCTTATTAAACAAGTAGAGCAGGAATAAAAAACATAATTAATTCTTACATAGTTATGAGTACATTAACACCATTTCATCTAGCCGTGCCCGTAGACAATCTAGCAGTAGCAAGAGACTTTTATACTAAAATGTTTAACCTGACGGAAGGACGCAGTACCGAACATTGGATAGATTATAATTTTTTCGGACATCAGCTGGTTTTGCATTATCAACCAAAAGCTGAATCACAAAAAAGTAACGCAAAAAATGTGGTGGATGGAAAAGAAGTGCCGGTTCCTCATTTTGGGATCATCTTAGAATGGGATGTATGGCATGATTTAGCAGACAAGCTTACCAAAAAAAATATTCAATTTGTAATTGAGCCTTATCTAAAATTTAAAGGAAAAGTAGGAGAGCAAGCTACTATGTTCTTTTATGATCCCTGCGGAAATGCGTTAGAATTCAAGTCTTTCAAAGATATGACACAGATCTTTGCTAAATAAAATACTTCACTCTATCAGTAAACTTGATATATTCAAAAAATAAATCCTTAATATATAACGTTAAAAATGTATAAAGAGCATTTTCTAATTAAACAAGCGTTAAAAACAGGCATTTATTGATTATAAAAGAGCAATTAATAAAACTTTACTGGAAATTCTTACTATATTTCGATCCCAATTTAGAATACAACAAAAATGGATTTTATTCAACCTCTAACATACGGAGTACCTTTATTCTTAATATTAATTGTAGTAGAATTAACCTATAGTAAAAATCACGAGGATCATAAAGATCTTTATAATTGGAAAGATTTATCTGCCAGTTTCACTATGGGTCTGGGATCCGCTATTTTAGGGCCTTTACTCAAAACAGTTTTTTCAGTAGTACTTTTTACTTTTATGTATAATGTTTTCAATCCAGAAGTAAATGGTGTTCGCACCAATATTATGGGATGGGAGTCTTTTGGGTATGCCTGGTATGTATGGCTTTTATGTCAATTAGCTGATGATTTTACATACTATTGGTTTCATAGACAAAATCATATGGTAAGAGCTTTGTGGGCAGCTCATATTGTTCATCACTCTTCAGACAATTTTAATCTGGGCACAGCAGTACGTAATGGATGGTTTACTTTATTATACAAGCCATTATTTTATATGTGGATGCCTATTGTAGGATTTCCTCCTGAAATGGTCATTGTCTGTCTAGGAATAGAAGCCTTATGGCAATTTCAACTACATTCTGTATTTATTCCAAAAATGGGAATAATAGAAAAAATAATGAATACGCATACAATGCATCAAGTACATCACGCTAAAAACGTGGAGTATATGGATAAAAATCACGGAGGATTTCTCAATATTTTTGACAAAATATTTGGTACCTGGAAAGAACTGGATGAAAACATAAAGGTTGAATACGGAGTAACACATGCTCCTGATTCTTACAATCCTTGGGTCATTCTTACCCATGAATATAAGGATATATGGAATGATACTAAAAAATCTAAGAATTGGTATCACAAGTTTATGTACATTTTTGGTCCTCCGGGATGGAGTCATGACGGTAGTACAATGACTGTAAAACAAATGCAAAAACAATTAGAACTAGAAAAATCACAAAAAATAGCTGCATAACTTGTGACCGTTTTGCTCTGATAAATATCGTATATTAATAGCCCTATGAATTATCAGGACATCATAAGAAAACAACGTCATTTTTTTAACACAAACAGCACAAAAGATATTTCGTTCAGGATTACTGAATTAAAACGACTTAAATCTATATTATCGGATAATGAAGAATTTTTATATAAGGCCATATATAAAGACTTTAAAAAATCCAAATACGAAACATATACTACAGAATTATCTTTAATCTATCACGAAATAGATCTTGCCTTAGCCAATATCAAAAAATGGTCAAAAAAAAGAAAAGTTGCTACGGGAATGGCAAACTTCCCTTCAAAAGGATATGTAATTCCTGAACCTTACGGAACCACACTTATTATTGGTGCTTGGAATTACCCTTATCAGCTATCATTCGCTCCGGTTGTAGCAGCTATTGCTGCCGGATGTACTATTATTCTGAAACCAAGTGAAATTTCTGCTCATGCAGCTGCTGCAATGGCACAACTTATTAATACCAACTTTAATCCGGACTTTTTTACGGTTATTGAAGGAGGTATTGCAGAAACAACCGAAGTATTAACTCATAAGTTCGATAAGATATTCTTTACAGGAAGTGTGCCCGTAGGAAAAATTATTTACCAAGCAGCAGCTAAACATTTAACTCCCGTCACCTTAGAATTGGGAGGTAAAAGTCCTGCCATTATTACCAAAGATGTGAATATGGATCTAACGGCAAAACGTTTGGTTTGGGCTAAATTTTTGAACGCAGGTCAAACTTGTATCGCACCAGATTATGTTTTAGTAGAAGCCACCGCTCAAAAATCTTTTCTCGCAGCTATTAAAAAGCATATTATACAAGCTGAATATGCTTTAGAAAATCAAAATTATACTCAAATCATTAATCAAAAGAACTTTAATAGATTAAAGGAGTTAATAGATCAAGATAAGGTATTCTATGGTGGTGAATTAGATACAGAAAATAGAATCATTTCTCCTACTATTATGACGGATATTACGCTGGAAGATGCTATTATGCAGCATGAGATTTTTGGCCCTATCCTACCTATAGTATCCTTCAATACGATTGATAATGCTATCGCTATTATTAAAACATTTGCAAAACCACTTTCGTGTTATATTTTCACAAAAAACAAAACAATAAAAAACAAAATACTAAATGAAGTATCTTTTGGTGGTGGCGCGGTGAATGATGCCGTTATGCACATTATAGAGAATAACCTTCCATTTGGAGGAGTTGGTGAGAGTGGTATTGGTAATTATCACGCCAAAGCAGGATTTGATGCCTTCTCTCACAATAAAAGTGTATTACAAAAATCGTTTTGGCTGGAGCTCAATCTAAAATACTCACCGTACACCAGTTCTAAGCTAAAATGGCTAAAAAGACTTATTGGATAAGATAGAAGTTGATTGAGCCTCATAACTTTCTAAACGATCTAATATCTTCTGTTCTACACCATCGCTATCCCAAATATCTTCAATACGATCTAAATTCATCACTTCATCCATAATAGCTGCTTGCTGGTCCCCAATTTCTAATGCTTCTGCATAAGGCTTATGTGTAAAAGTTACTCTGGAATATAGCGGCAACCATTTTTCAGGATATTTCTCAGAAAATCGCTTTTCTATCTTCTTTCTTAAAATAAATTTAGGATCCGCAGTTTTGCTACTCATTTCTATAAAATTACGATATGAAAGTTCTGCAATAGCATCTGCATTAGGCTTTCTTGCCTCTTGATAGGCCTCAAAAATATCCTGCCAATTATCCCCTTCGTAATTCTTTATAATATTATCTAATACAGTTATGTCTTCAAAACCTGCGTTAATCCCTTGTCCATAAAAAGGTACAATAGCATGAGCAGAATCCCCAACCAGAGCAACTTTATCCCAATATGTCCATGGATAGCATTTCATAGTAACAAGAGCACTTGTAGGATTACGCTTAAAATCTTCCAGTAATGTAGGCATCAAATCCTTAGTATCAGGAAAGTATTTATTCCAGAACTCCACTATTTTCACATCAGAACTTAACATTTCAAAGGAATCTTCTCCTTCATAAGGCATAAATAATGTGCAAGTAAAACTACCATCCAGGTTAGGCAATGCAATCAACATAAATTTTCCTCGTGGCCATATATGTAATGAATTCTTATCCAATTTGTGTGTTCCGTCACTATTTGCAGGAATCCCTAATTCTTTATAACCTGCATCCAGAAAATCCTGAGAGTAATCAAATCGGCTTCTTCGTTGCATTTTATGCCTTGTTCTTGAAAAAGCACCGTCGCAACCAAATATAATATCATATTGATATTCTTCCCAAGCTCCTTTTTCACTTTCACCAGTATAAATCTTTGCTTCAGGAAGATTAACATCCCACACTTTTTCCTCAAATTTAAAAAGGGCTCCTGCTTCTTCAGCAAGCGTAATCATTTTACGATTCAGCACTCCTCTTGATATAGAATATATTGCTTCTCCATCTTTTCCATATTTCTGAAAATACTCAGGTTGACCATTAACATGAATAGCACGCTTATCCATAGGAATAGCTAATTTCCTGATTTCTTCTCCTATACCAATGGTATCTAATGCTTTCCATCCGCGTACGGACATAGCCAAATTAATCGAACGTCCGCTGAATTGGATTTTTCTAATATCTGGTCTTCTATCAAAAACTGTGACCTGATGATTGCGCTTTCTCAAATAAATTGCAAGCAATGATCCTGCTAGTCCACTTCCTACAATCGCTATATTCTTTGTCTGCATAAAAATGTTATGATACCAGTCTACCGGATATTTTTAAAGAATCTTTTTCAAAGAGTCCGGATTTTGATGTCTCCAGCAAACTAGCGCATATCTATAAGAAAGTATGCAAACATCAAAACCTTTAACAAATGTAAATAAAATATTACTTACTTGTTACTTATAAGCCTTAATAGCAAAGAGAAGAGGAAATAATTTATCTTTATTTTCAAACATTTTGTTCTCATTCTGAGTTAAATTGGGGAAAATATCATAAGGAGACTCATCATATTCTTTTAAAAACTCAATCTTTAGTCCTGCCTCTGTAAGTGCCGAAACTACTTCACCTAATCCATGATTCCATCCATACTCCTTACTAACAACGTTAGCGTTTGTATCTGCGTACGTACCTTGATACTCTTCATAAATTACCTTCTTCTGATGATAACCATACTTTATGCTGGGTGTTCCCTCTACATAATCAAACATCCATACAATAGGATGAAATTCTACTATATAAAAAATACCGCCTTTCTTTAATTTTTCTGCGATCATATGCCCCCAAGGTCTCAAGTCAGGTAACCATCCTATCACTCCATAGCTTGTGAATATAATATCAAAATGACCAGCAACATGTGCAGAGGTATCTAAAACATTACAACAAACAAAGGTTGCATCTAATGCTAAATCAGTGCTCAGTTGATTGGCTTGTTCAATTGCTTGTTCAGAAAGATCAATACCTGTACATAATGCACCCATCCTACTCCAGCTCAATGTATCCTGACCAAAATGGCATTGCAAATGCAACAGAGACTTTCCAGAAACATCTCCTAATGCTTCTAGCTCGAATTGCTTCAATGAAGTTTTCCCTTTTTTAAAAGCTTCCACGTCATAAAAATCACTTTCCCAATGAACCTTTACCCTTTGATCCCATGTATTTTTATTTGTTGCAAAATATTTTTGTAATTCTTTAGACACTAAATAATAACTTTTAATTAAATCCTTCTCGTAAGGTTTTACCTCTTTTTATAAGATAAACTATAATCAAGTTAAATATAACCACTACTTTTCTATTCTAAAAGCATCCTTTAACTAAAATTTTATAAAAACCTTAAGAAAGCGATCTTCCTCAATCGTTGCAAAGGATTGTTATATTGCCTAATTTTAAACAATGAAAATTACAATCCTACAGCTTCAAAACGTTCCGGAATTACTGAATGTCCCTGATAAACAATTACAGTGGTTAATTGATACATCTTATGTAACCGTTCTTAAAGTAGGAGACTATCTTTTTAAAAGAGGGGATGATATTGATAAGCTCTTTATTTTATTAAAAGGAACTGTTGAAATTAAAATACAACAACAAGGTAATTACAAACTTGTCTCTCGTATGAAGACTAACCAGATAGGTGGACTTCTTCCCTTTTCAAGAGCAAGTTCTGCCCTTGGTTTTGGAGAAGTAGTAGAAGACAGTGAAGTATTAATATTGGATAAAGATTACTTTAGAGAAATGATTGCTAATCATTATGAGCTTACTGAAAGTTTAGTACATAAAATGACTTCCCGAGTACGAGAATTTACAAAAGACAATGTACAAGCTGAGAAAATGATGGCATTAGGTAAATTATCTGCCGGATTAGCTCATGAACTAAATAATCCTGCTTCTGCTATGCTCAGAAGTGCTAAATTACTTAGAAAACATCTGAGTAATGTTCCTGAAAAATTTAAAAGAATAATTTCTATCAAGGCATCTCCAGAAGAAATTGATATCATTAATACGATTCTTTTTGACAAGCTAAAAAATCGACCTGAAAATAACATGAAGCTTACAGAGCGAAATGAAAAAGAGGATGAGTTAGAAACCTGGCTAGAAGATCACGGGGTAGAAGATGCTTATGAATTGACCGAGACCTTACTGGATTTTTGTATGGAAATATCAGCTATCGAAGAAGTTTATAAAGCAACAGGAGATACTAATTTCCCATCTGCGATTGAATGGATAGAAAATGTATTGACTACAGAAAAAATGGTGGATGAAATAGAAGAAGCCTCTGACCGTATTTCTGGTTTAGTAAGCTCTATAAAAAGCTATACTCATATGGATCGTGCGCCTGAGAAAACAGCTACAGATATTCATATCGGTATTAAAAGTACCCTTACTATGTTAAACCATAAATTAAAAAGTAAGAATATAACCATCGAAAAGGATTTTAAAGATGAACTACCCAAGCCTAAAATTTTTGTTAGTGAAATCAATCAGGTATGGACAAACCTAATCGATAATGCTATTGACGCAATGGATAACAAAGGTATTCTAACCATTAAAACAGATGCATTTCAGCAGATGCTTATAGTCAAGATCATTGATAATGGCAAAGGAATTCCCGAAGAAAATCTGAATGCAATTTTTGATCCTTTTTTTACAACGAAAGGTATTGGTGAAGGAACGGGTATGGGGTTAGAAGTTAGTCAACGAATCATTAAACAACATCAAGGAGAAATTAAAGTAACATCAAAAAAAGGAGAAACAATTTTTACTGTTTGTTTACCTTTAGACTAATAAAAAATTCATGAAAAATATTACTAATATTCAAGGAACGTTTCAACTACATAACGGTGTACAGATGCCTTATCTTGGACTGGGTGTATATCAATCAAATAATGATCAAGAAGTTGTAGATGCTGTTCAATGGGCCTTAGAAGCAGGTTATAGGCATGTTGACACAGCTAGTATTTATAAAAATGAAGAAGGTGTAGGCAGAGCTATGCGTAATAGTTCCACTCCGAGAGAAGATATTTTTGTAGTCAGCAAAGTATGGAATAATGATCAAGGTTATGAATCTACATTAAAAGCTTTTGATGAAAGCCTAAAAAAACTACAACTAGAATATCTGGATCTATATCTTATACACTGGCCTGTTCAGGGAATTTATAAAGAAACGTGGAGCGCCTTAGAAAAACTATATAAAGAAAAACGGGTTCGGGCGATTGGGGTCAGTAATTTTATGCAACATCACCTGGAAGATTTAATGAAAACAGCCTCCATAGTACCTATGGTAAATCAAATGGAGTTTCATCCGTATTTAGTACAACAATCGCTCATTGATTTTTGTAATCAACATCAAATACAATATGAAGCATGGTCTCCTTTTATGCAAGGAAAAATTTTCAACACGGCCGTTTTGGATGATCTTGCAAAAAAATATAATAAAAGTGTCGCTCATATAATTCTAAGATGGAATCTTCAGAAAGGAGTTATAACAATTCCTAAATCGTCTAATCAAGAGCGAATCATATCTAATAGCGATGTTTTTGACTTTGAACTTTCTATAGATGACATTCAATTTATAGATGCATTGGATAGTAATCAAAGAATAGGACCCGATCCGGATAATTTTAATTTTTAGCACCGTATTTAACCCATGAAAAGACCAATCATATTTGCACTGGATGATGACCCTCAAGTATTACGAGCTGTTACCAGAGATTTAAAATCCGAATACAGAAAAGAATATCGGATTATGAGCACAGAATCCGCTAATGATGCTATAGAAGCCATTATTGAATTAAAGAAAAAGAAAGAAGTTATTGCTTTATTTTTAATAGATCAGCGCATGCCCGAAATGCTAGGTGTAGAATTCTTAACAGAAGTAAAAAAGTATTTTCCTAAAGCCAAAAAAGTGTTGCTAACTGCATATTCTGATACTGATGCGGCTATTAAAGCTATTAATGACGTACAATTAGATTACTATTTAACAAAGCCATGGAACCCTCCGGAAGAAAAATTATACCCTACACTTCATGATTTATTGAATGCCTGGCAACTTACTTATCAACCCGAATTTGATGGAATAAAATTGATAGGATATCAATTTTCCCCTAAATCCCACGATATCAAAGATTTTCTATCGGGTAATTTATTTCCTTTTCAATGGTTAGATGCAGAAACCAGTGATCAAGCTAAAGAGATTATAGCACTACATAACATTACTACTGCTGATATGCCTGTAATTTCATTACAAGACGGTAATTGTTTTAAAAATCCTAGTATTATAGAATTGGCTACTGCCCTAGGCCTAAATGCATATCCAAAAGATAATTTATATGATGTGGTTATTATAGGTGCAGGTCCTTCTGGATTAGCTGCTGCTGTGTATGGTGGCTCTGAAGGTCTAAAAACATTACTTATAGAAAAACATGCTCCTGGTGGACAAGCAGGAACCAGTTCGAGAATAGAAAACTATCTGGGGTTTCCTAATGGATTAAGCGGTCAGGAATTGACACATCGCGCTATTACACAAGCAAAACGATTCGGAATTGAATTCTTATCTCCTCAGGAAGTTACCTCCATATCAGAAAAGGATGGATATAAAAGTATTTCTTTGGGAAATGGAGAATGTATTAGTACCAAAAGCGTCATTATAACTACTGGAGTCAACTACAGAAAACTAGAGGCAGAAGGGATTGAAAACTATACAGGTGCAGGGATTTATTACGGATCCTCCATGACAGAGGCGCAAGCATGCCAGGGCAAAGAAGTATATATTGTAGGAGGTGGTAATTCTGCCGGACAATCTGCTGTATACCTTTCTAAATTTGCCACAAACGTTTACATTTTAGTTCGTAAAGAAGACTTGACTAGTAGTATGTCGAGCTATCTTATTGATCAGATCGAAACCATTGATAATATTACATTAATCGGTCATACAAACATCTCAAAAGTATTAGGAGAAAATGATCGAATAACCCAATTAGAACTTACAAGCACGGTTACTAATGAAACGAGCTTAGTATCTGCTGATGCTTTATTTATTTTTATAGGAGCCAGACCTTATACAGATTGGATTAAACTGGATATTATTAAAAATGAAAGAGGTTTTATAGAAACGGGTAGGGATTTAATACGTTATGAAAATTTTAAAAAAATATGGAAAAAAGAACGAGAACCCTTTTTATTAGAAACCTGTAGTCCCGGGATATTTGCATCTGGAGATGTTAGAGCTGGCGCTATGAATAGAGTTGCCTCAGCAGTTGGTGAAGGCGCCATGGCTATAAAATTTGTACACGAATATCTAGCAGAAATTTAATGTGGGGATAGGCCATTACAATACATATAATACCAATTGATATAATTAAATGGCGATTCCATCTGATAACTAAAAGATAAAAAGCTTAGACTGATGAAACTACGAACTAAAATTTGTGAACATTTAGAAAATTTTGATTCTCATGCTATAAAAAAAAGTAATAATTATGAGTGTTCTGAATGTATAAAAACGGGAGATTTATGGGTACATCTTAGAACCTGTCAAGATTGTGGAATTACATTATGCTGTGACTCGTCCCCTAATAAACATGCAAGTAACCATTATGCCAACCATAAACATAAGGTGGTTATTTCGGCAGAACCTAATGAAAGGTGGGCTTGGTGCTATGAGCATTCGTCTTTTATAAATTATTAAAAATAAAAGAAAGCAAAAAACACTCTTTGTAATTTTCTTAAAAAACAACGACCAATTTGATATGATCAGAGAGTTTAAAGAATTTTCAACGGATGCGCTGCTTACCATTGGAAACGAGGAATTACTAAACACCTACAGACTGCCTAAAAACATAGAAATGTTCACTTTTATATGGACTAAAACTAATATAGCAGCCGTAGAAATAGATGGTATATTAACCACTTTAAAGCCCAATACGATTACGGTATTAACTCCTAATCAATTTTTCACTTTTATTGAAGGTCAAGATCTTATCGTATATCAGTTTAACAGAGAATTCTACTGTATTAAGGATCACGATAAAGAAGTAAGCTGTACCGGTATCCTGTTCTATGGGAATAAAAGTATCACTATTGTAGAATTAGATACAGGAAATCAGCAGAAATTAAATGCATTACATCAGACTTTTCTGGATGAGCTAGAAACTATAGATACCATTCAAGCAGAAATGCTACGCATGCTCATGGCTCGATTTATTATAACGACAACACGACTTATTAAACAACAAAGCGATTTTAAAGATGTATATAAAGATCAGGTAGCTTTAATCAGAGAATTCAACTTGTTGGTAGAATTTAATTTTAGAAAAGAACATTCTGTAGCTTTTTATGCAGAAAGACTTTTTAAATCACCAAAAACACTGTCCAATAGCTTTTCAAAACTTAAAAGAAGTCCATTACAAGTTATTCATAATCGGATTGTGTTAGAAGCAAAACGATTACTTTTATATACTGATAAATCAGCTAAAGAAATTGCGTACGAGATTGGTTTTGATGATGCCTCTCATCTTAGTAGAATGTTTAAAAAACATACTACATTTTCTCCATCTGATTTCAGGAAACAACAGGCATCTATTAAATCATGAAAAAGTATTATGGATAAAGAGATAATCTTTCTGTACGATGAAAAGTAATATTGAAAAGTGCTTGTGGGGCTATTATCGTCGCTTCAAAAATTACTGTTTTACTTGATCTATCAACTTCAATAGATTTGCCATATACCATTCCATTATAAATTACTCCTCCGGGCGAATATAGTATATGATCGCTTCCTTCTAAATAATCCACATCGGATACAGCTCGAGAATAGGTTTCCTGCCCTCTCTCTTTGCCATACTCCCATTTTTGTTGAATGGTATTACTAATCGCATCTATTTCAAACTCAACGGCGCGGCTATAGACATCAAGACTTTCAAAATTACGATTAAAACCATTATCAAACAGCATTATATTTCCTGAGGGAAGTACTAATGGTGCATGTTGATACCAATTCCATTCAAAATCAGAATGATTAATGGTACCATCCATTACTCCCTGATCCATAATTTGACTACCTGAGGCATCTAAGGGTTGTAACAAATACGGTGATAATGTCGTTCCATTACCAGAGGTATCCCAATCCTTATGAGACCCCATTATCCATACTACCTCGTTGTCGTTCGTCAATTTTATCAGTCCTTGTGTACGTCCTGAAACAATAATAGTATCATCTGTATCATCATAAGCTACTGCATTGACATGAATCCAGTCTTCTTCATTATCTGTAAGCGTTTTTCGGGTGTTATCCAAAGATTGATTTAAATCCCAAACATTAATAATCTGTTTACTTGTTCTATCAATTTCTACAATATAATCTTCAATTGTAATAGCATTATTTCTATTGGCACAAACCAAAAAATTTCCGTTTGGTTTTTCGTGTACTTCATGATGAAATGTATATCCCTGCATTTCCCAAGAATTTACCACAGTTCCAAAAAGATCTACTTCATAAATAAAACCAGTATCACTGGCTCCAAAATATAGATTTCCGTTTGCTAAGCGCTCAGGACCATTATCATATTTTAGCTCATTGAGTTCAGGATGATCTTTATACTCTAAATACCAACGTACGTCTCCATAGGAATCAAACATAAACGGATACTGAGGAGTAGTATTTCCAGAATACCCATAATAACTTACTAATGTTACTCCTTCTTGCATTTGATCACGCTCTGCCTTTTCGATATTTATTTGTGGCATGGCAGTAGTAAGAGGCTCTGTTTGTATTTCATATGTTCTGGTTTCCAGTTCTTCATCACTTTCATCAAAAAAGGTAAGAATTACAGTATTGTTAAAATCTCCGTACAATCCGTGAACAGGAATGTTTAATTCATTTTTTAAGTCTGTAAAACTTTTAGATATTATTGAATTCTCTCCATTTTTACCTTGAATAATAAGATCAACCCTGACCTCTTTACTTGTCTGTATCTTAAGTAAAGCTGATAATGGTGCATAACCAGTGGGGTTAAGAATAACTTCTTCTGAAAGAATGATATCAGAGACAATAGGAACCTCTTGTTCTTCAGAATTTTGTTCATCGTCATCATTTTTACAAGCATTTAAAACAAATAAACTTATTAGTATAAGTGAAAATTTATAGATGACATTCATAGTTTCTAAATTTAAAAAAAGTTCATTTTTAAGCTCATAAGATATTGATTTATGTTTACATACAAGTATCTACAATGATAAAACAACTTGCTATCAACCATTAATAAAGTTAATTTTTACTTTCTTTTGAAATAATAATTTTTTTCTTAAAAGTATGCTCCTTTGCCTTTAAAAATAAAATATAGGATCCATTAGATAGATTATAAGTATTTAACTTTAATTTATTAGCTCCTCTAATTAATTTTATTGATTTTTCCAGTAAAACTTGTCCATCAAAATTCGCTATTTCTAAAATTGCGTTTTGCTCATCATTCAAAAATTCAAAATTTATATTAATCTCAGAATCATTAATTAAAGGATTAGGATAGACCAATACATCGGAATATATATCATTTGTCTCCATTATTGATTTATTATTATCTAATGATATCTGACCATAGACTCTAAATTCAACGATATGTACTGCATTATTGGCTGAATTCTGTAACATATTAACTTTTAAAAATTTCGCACTCAAATCATCAAAGTAAAATGTATTTCCTGCTTTGGTAGCAATAGAATTATCCTTTTTAAGTATTATCTGTTCCCAATCCACCCCATTTTGAGAAGCTTCAACCGAATAGTGATAATACCTATTGTCACCATAATAGTTAGTAATTGTAATTTCATTAATTTTATAAGAATCCATTAAATCTACCTGCCACCATTGATCTTGTGGAAATGTTCCCCACCAGTTATCTAATGAAAAAATGTTATCAGTAGCCATTGTATTGGGATTATCAATGGTAGATTTTGATGAAGTTGAAGGTTTATTAAATGCTATATTATTCCTTTCTGTGATTACATTAGATTGCTTTCCATATGCTTCAAACTCTATAAGATGTACAGAGGCATTAGACGAGTTAAAATCCATTTTTACTCTAAGAAATCTAGTATGGATACTATCTAGATTATCATAAACATCGCCATTTTGTATTGCTATTGTCTGATCATTTTTGGTTATACAATCAACCCAATTAATTCCATCAATAGATTTTTGGATAGTGTAATGGTAATATCTACTCCCATCATAATAAGGAGTTATTATGATTTTATTAATATCGTAAACATCAATTAAATCTACCTGCCACCACTGCATATAAGAATTGCTACCCCACCATCGGTCAAGTCTATAGTCACCGTCTACTGCGATTGAACTAGGATGATTAACATTATCATCAGATGAACTTGTTGGCTTATTAAATGCAATATTCCTACTTGGATGGGGATAATCATAAGGTTGATATCCTGGTTTTGCCTGCAAAAAATAATCTCTATTTTCCTGTATAGATGATTCGCAATTATTTGCTATTCCTTCGGTTGTGATATTTAACTCATCATGATACTCATTATTCCAGATATAAAGAGATCGAATCTGATGAATACCCGGATAAGTACTGCAAGAAAATCCCTCTGCCCATAATTCTACAGTACGATATATAGAGTCTGTACAAGTATTATTAAATATAACACCATCACCTCCTCTTATTCCAATAGCCGTTCTGGCTCTCGACTCCATATCATTGGTTGTATAAAATTCATTATTATAAATCTCATAACTACGAGAACCAACAGGTGAAGATGATTTACCATGTGCATCAGCCATTGAGTAATTCCGAACAGGGTTTGTATGCTCTACTTTATTATATCTAAATACATATTTAGAATTATTATTTGAGGCAATATGATGACGGTTTCCTGAAAAAAAATTGTCTTCTACAAACACAGCATTTTCAGTTCCTAATTCCAGATCAGTCCAAGTACCATTGCCATAAACCACTACTCCATATCCATAATTGTTAACTGAATCATAGTAATTATCTATAAATTCGTTTTGATATATCACTCCTTTTTGAACACTCTTATCGGCAACTGCATCTTCAATACATAAAGCACAATTTGCAAATCCAGAAAATTTACAACCGGACACTTTAAAATCAACACATCCATTCATGAATTGTACTCCACTACTAAGGTTATTAGTTTCCTTATCCTTTGCAAAATACTTACCCTCGAAACCTATATTGTATAACCCGTTAGGTAAACCATTAGCACCATCAAAAACTATTAGATGTTTTTTTGTTGATTCAGATCTATTAATTATTGTTTTATCGCTACCTCTTCCTATAATACTAACACCACCAGGCACCATAAGTTGTGATTCAGCACCCCAAAACCCTAAACCTTCTGGTATGAAAACTACATCTCCGGGAGAAGCAGATCGTACAGCTTCATATACGTCTTGAAAATTGACACTCAGTGCAAAAATATCTTTAGAGTTTGCTGTATAACTAACGATAATTGAAAAGCACAGAAAGATTATTTTACTAAACAAATTTGATATCATCTTAAAATTTTAAATTTCCTTTACACTAACAATAGAACCGACCTTATTAATAAATTTAAATTTAACCAGCGCTTCATATATTTAATAGAAAGACATGTAAATAACTACAAATGTCTGATTATACTAAACGATATCCAGTACTTTATATTTCATCTATCTAAAAAGTTCACGTTTTCTTTAAGAGAGATAATCTCAAAACTAATATTTAGGAAAAATTGACAAGCCATCGGGAAAAACAAGCATTCTTTACTCGCTATTCCTAAAGCATCTTTGCACTATACTTATAAATCAATAAATATTAATAATAACAGCTCCTGAAAATAAATTCAGGATTTTATAAAAACTTTAAAATTATGAGCACATTTAATGTACCAACAAGAGAAGAAGTAAGCACTAATAATCAAGTGATTTTTGATAATCTACAGAAAGGACTAGGTTTTGTTCCAAATTTATTTGCAACATATGCCCATTCTGATACTGCATTAGAGAACTACCTAACATTTAGCAATGCAAAAACTTCCTTATCTGCTAAAGAAAAAGAAGTAGTAAACTTGGCTGTAAGTCAAGTAAATAATTGTGCATACTGTTTATCTGCTCACACTGCTATCGGAAAAATGAATGGCTTTACAGATCCGCAAATACTAGAATTAAGAGCTGGCTATGCATCTTTTGACACTAAATTAGATGCCTTAGCAAAATTTGCTAAAAACGTAACCGAAAACCGAGGGGACACTGACTCCGTTATATTAGAGAATTTCTTACAAGCTGGATATTCAAAAGGTAGTGTAATTGATGTTATATCACTAGTAGGTGATAAAACGATCAGTAATTATATCCATAAAACCACTAAAGTTGCCATTGATTTTCCAGTAGCGCAACCTTTAGAAACTATTGAAGCTTAATTAAATTAAATCCAAATTAAACTATATAAATAAAATGAAAAAGTTAATCACCCTATTCTCGCTTATTTTTATTATCTCATTTTCAGCAACAGCTCAAGAAGCTAAAACTGTTTCTTTAGAACAAACTAAAGGAGAGTTTACGCAAAAAGAAGTTACGTTAACGGAAGGTAGTTATGTTTTTAACATATCCAATAATAATTCAGGAACCGACGTAGGTTTTGTATTAGTTCCTGCCGGAAAGGATGTATCTGATCCAGCTAATCATATTAAAGAAGCATATGTTACGAATGTGGTTGCAGAAGGAAAAACTGAAAGTTCTAAGACAGTAACTTTAAAAAAAGGAACTTATACTTATTTCTGTCCACTTAATAAAACACCACAATATACCTTGACCGTAGAATAATCAAAATAAAAATTAATAAATTCAATTAAAGAAACCTTGCTAATCGTCATTAGCAAGGTTTTTCTTTTCATATCTTAGTATATCGAAAACTTATATTATGAAAAACGTATGTATACTTATTCTGTTTTATTTACTAGTTGTAAGTTGTAAAGAAGAAGTAAAAACTAATCAAGATTATGATACTAGTATAGAGGTAAGAGATCCTGAGCCAATTAAAAAAGAAAACAAACAAAAAATACGTACTACTGCAGGAGCTATAGCATTTGCTAATGGGTTATCACATTGGGATAAGGTCAAACAAATTAGTTTTACGTTTAATGTAGATCAGGATAGTACACATTATGAACGTACTTGGAGTTGGAGACCTAAAAGTGAGATGATCACGATGATGTCATCAGAAGACACGATTACTTATAATCGCAAAAATATAGATAGTATTTCTATACAAGCGGATAAAGGGTTTATCAATGACAAATACTGGCTTCTGGCACCATTTAATCTTGTATGGGATGAGACTTCCTTTACGTCAAAGCATCAAATAAAAGCAGTGGCTCCTATTAGTAAAAATGAAATGCAAAAATTAACAATCGTATATAACAATAGCGGAGGATATACTCCTGGTGATGCTTATGATTTTTATTTCAATGGTGACTTTAAAATTAAAGAGTGGGTATTCAGAAAAGCAAATACAAAAGAGCCTTCTTTAATTACTTCTTGGGAAGATTATGAAAATTTTGATGGGATTACTATTGCAAAAACTCATCATAAAGAAGAAGGCAACTGGAAACTCTATTTCACAAATATCAAAATAGAAACGGATTAAATAAATATTAAAAAAGAACTTAAACCAGACTTTTGCTGTTAACTTTTGATTCCTTGTTTTAATATCTGTCCAAAATTAAACATATCCTCAAAAGAACAATAAAAAGGTGCTGGTGCTAGTCTAATCACATTAGGTTCGCGCCAATCTGTAATTACACCGTTATCCATCAAATAATCAAATATTTTTTTACCTTCCCCATGAAGAAATACTGATAATTGAGTCCCTCGTTCTTCTGGATTAGAAGGTGTTATAATTTCAAAAGCACTATCTACCTGAGCATCAATCTCTTTTAATATAAATTCCAGATAGGAAACAATAAGATTTCTCTTTTCTACAAGTACATCCATTCCTACTTCTTCAAATAATGTTAGAGAAGCCAGATAAGGTGCCAGTGACAGAATAGGCGCATTGCTCAACTGCCAGGCATCTGCATTATCCATCGGCTCAAAAGTGGGTTTCATCAAAAATCGTGATTCTTTTTCTGTTCCCCACCAGCCCTCAAAACGTGGGATATCTTTTCGATTATGAAAACGCTCGTGAATATAACATCCTGACGCATTGCCAGGCCCACTATTCATATATTTATAACTACACCAAGAAGCAAAGTCGACATCCCAATCATGTAAATTTAATTTTATATTACCTGCAGCATGTGCCAAATCCCAACCAACAAAAGAACCTATTTTATGTCCTTCGGCAGTAATCGTTTTCATATCAAATACCTGACCTGTGTAATAATTTACACCTCCCATTAATATTAATGCACACTCCTCTCCTACTTCATTAATGGTCTTTACAATGTCTTCTGTCCTAAAGTTATGTTCCCCTTTTCGTTTTTTGATCTCTACAATAGCATCTTGTGGATCATATCCATGAAAACGAACCTGACTCTGTAGCATATATTGATCACTAGGAAAAGCTTTCTCTTCGCAAATAATTTTATATCGTTTTGCTGTAGGTCTGTAAAAGGAAGCCATTAACAGATGTAAATTTACTGTCAGCGTATTCATTACAGTAATTTCTGAAGGTTTTGCTCCTACAATTTTACTCAAAGGTGCCGCCAAACGCTCGTGATAATCCCACCACGGTTTATTAGCATGAAAATGTCCCTCTACTGCTAATGATGCCCAATCATTCATCACTTCATCTACAAACTGCTTTGCTTTTTTAGGCTGGAGACCTAAAGAATTACCTGTAAAATAGATAACATCTTTGTCATTAACTTTAGGAAACAAAAACTCTTTACGATAGGATTGTAAAAAATCTTGTTCATCTAATTTTTGAGCGAATTCTCTCGTATTCTCAAATTGCATAGTCGAGTTTTTGATCAAAAATACATATAATACAATGTACCAAGGTATCTTATCAGTAAATATTATACTACTAAAATGATAATATAGACTCTAAAAAATCATTAAATTAAAACACAAAAATTAAAAAAAATAAAATTAGGGGTAACAATTTTGACAGTTACGCTACTAATATAAAAGAATCTGTTAATTTTTATAAAAAAGTATTAATTTTACAAAACAAAAAAGTAAATGAAGAAGATATTACTACTTACGTTATTGATTGTTGGAGTATTAACATTTCAAAGTTGTTCACAAGATAGATATCAAGATAATATTGGTATTGAGGAATCTAAAAAAGAAGAACTTGATTTAAAATTAAGTTTCCCTGATTTTAATACTGGAAGTAGTTCCTGTAATAGTTCAATTTTAGGATATATTGAATTTAGTGGAAATTATACTGAAAACGAAAAAAATACACTTAGAGAAAAAGCTGCATCACTAAATAACTTTGAGATTTGTGAAGTTATTGCATCCGATTGTTCTGATATGGAACTGTGGAAGATTAAAATAGACTTGTCATCCTTATTATTAGAATTTGGCAAATCTAAAAATGATCGAATAAATTCTATTGGAAATCGCGATGATGATGATGATTTAGATGGGGAAGGATCCACAGAAGGTGGCGATATTTTTTCGAGCCTGATTACTAACATTACTCATGAAAATCTAAGTCTTCAGATAATTAAAGAAATAGAGGATGTAACCGATCCAATGTGTATAGAAAATTAAAACTAAATATCATATCCAATAACACAAGCCTGTTTTCCAAAAAGAGAACAGGCTTCTTTTGTCTTATTATCTCAATCCTTTTTTATTGTGTAGGTAGCGCTCAATCAAAAAAAAGCGGCTCAGAAAAATTGACATTTATTTTAAATTCTAACAAAGAGTTGGCTATAATTGAAGGTTTAGCAGATAGCCTTTTAACTACTTATAAAAGACCTGAACAAGATGCTCTATTAGCATCTGAAATGCACGAATATGGCAAATGGATTTACGAGAAAAACATCAAAAAGGCACTATCTGTAACTAAAAAAGCTTCAGAAATAAGAAAGCACCTTATACCCTATGACGCCAACTCACATAGTAAAAGTCTTAACAATTTAATTTTTTTTTCCCGATTATCTAATGATTATATCAATGCAATAAAATACGGTACAGAATATATTGAAGTTACTCCTAACTTTGATAAAAAAACAGAAGCATACTGGAGATTGGGGATAGATTATTGGAAGATCAACGACTATGCTAATGCATTATTATTATACAGAAAGGTAGCGCAAATATATCAACAACAAAATAGACCGATCAAACTAGCAACTACTTATATTCAATCGGCTATAGTACACGAAAGTATTAAAGATGAGAAAAATATAAATTTAGGAATCACAAAAGGATTAAAGGCTGATTCTATTCTTTCGAACTTAAATAATCCGCCAAAAAAACTACTGTTTAAAACATACTCAGTACTTGCCAATCTATACAATGCGACAGGAAAAGACTCTATCAATTCCTTAAAATATTTTAATGAAATTTTACAATTAGGAAAAAAAGAAGGAGAAGATGAATGGGTTGGTAAAACATTTATAGATATAGAGATTCTAAAGAAAAATAAAGGAATAGATACCTCTCTATTTTATCAAAATCAAGCCTTAAAATATCTAAAAAATAATAATACATGGAAAGCTATTATTTATCAAAATCGCTCCTGGACCTATTATGATCATGATAATACAGAAATGGCTATAGAAAACTCTAAAGTTGCACTGCAATGCATCATCCCTCACAAACCAAATATAAGTACTTCCAATTTGCCAAATCACACAGATTTGACAGTAACTAAAAACAAACTTATTTTATTGGAGATTTTAAAGGATAATGTCAAATTTGGACACCAACTATTTGAAGAAAACAAGAATAAAACTGAACTAGAAAACTCTCTTAAAATATCTAGACTTGGAGATGAATTATTGGATATTATTCGATTAGAAACTGTAGAGCGTCAATCTAAATTATTTTGGAAAAATGACGCATCTGACCTTTATACCGATGCTGTAAAAACCTGTATCTTATTAAACCAACCTGAAAAAGCATTTTACTTTCAAGAAAAGAACAAGGCTTTATTACTGTTAGAAGATATTAATGAAGAACAATTAAAGAGGGTAAATCACATCCCTGATGCCATTACAAAAAGAGAATTATCATTAAAACAAAAAATTGCTAATATTCAAAACAAATTGAATATTACTAACACTCCTTCTGTTAATGATTCTTTAAAGCTTAAACTGCTTAGCACCAAACAAAAACACTCTTTATTTGTTGACTCTTTGAAGTCCTATTACCCTCAGTATTACAATTCTAAACGTACTTCAAAAATCACCTCAATTGAAGACACTAAACAATATGCGGATCAAAATAATACTACATTTATAGAATACATTCTTGATAATGAACAAGGGTATGGCTTAGTTATCAGTAAAGACATAGTTAAATTATTCGAAATTAAAAATATCCATCAGTTACAAAAAGACATTAAAGTCTTTAGTGAACTTATTTCTCATCCTATCCATTTTAAGAATGAACTACATCAATATCAGGAAATAGGCAAACGGATTTACAACCAGCTAATACCAAAAGATATTCGTTCATTTTTAACAGAAAAAATAACCATTATACCAGACCAAAGTATTCATAATATTCCTTTTGAAGCACTTCCTAATAACTCTAAAGAATACCTTATTTATGAATATGAGATCAATTATGCATACTCCATATCGTTTCTTATTCAAAATAGCAAATTGGTACGTACTGCAGAAAAAGAATTTCTGGGTTTTGCACCTATAACTTATAAAAATAACCTTAAGGCTCTTCCTAATACAAAATTAGAAGTAGAGAAAATAGCATCAAATTTTAACGGTTCGGTTTTATTGAATGAAAATGCTTCTAAACAAAATCTGATAACATACTTATCAAAATATAACATAATTCATCTCTCCACTCATGCTAATGCTAATGATTCTATTACACCTTGGATTGCTGCTATTGACGATAAAATTACATTAAATGATATTTATGCAACACAAAATAATGCAGATTTAGTAGTACTAAGTGCTTGCAACACTTCTATTGGCTCTATAGAAAAAGGAGAAGGAGTTATGAGCCTTGCAAGAGGTTTCTTTAATACAGGTGCTAACAGTGTGGTCTCTACTTTATGGAAAGCAGATGATACTGCTACTCTAGAAATAACTACTGATTTTTACAAACAATTAAAAGCAAATAAATCAAAATCAGAAGCTCTTAGAACAGCCAAATTAAATTATCTTAAAAACCATAAAATGGAGAAAAACTCTCCTTATTATTGGTCTTTGTTAATCCTTATTGGTGATACCGAATCACTATCTTTCACCTCCAGAACCATTTCATATCCTTTTTTATTAATATCTCTAGTTGTTCTTATTGGCATTATATCCATTTTAATCTTTAAAAAACATAAAAGAAGGATAGTTAAATAAATTACTTCACTAACAATATTACACATTCTCTAAGGTTAAAATAATAAAACTATAAATTTGCAAAAAAATAAAATCATGCATTTTATACCAGAGAAATTAGATGCTTATGTAGTAGAACATTCAGAAAAAGAACCTGAACTACTAAAACAACTAACACGAGAAACCTATCAAAAAATGTTACAACCTCGTATGTTGAGTGGTGCTTATCAAGGACGTATATTGAGTATGTTATCTAAACTTACTAACCCAAAAAACATATTAGAGATAGGAACCTACACCGGATATTCTGCCTTATGTTTAGTAGAGGGAATGGATAAGGAAGGAACACTACACACCATTGATATTAATGAAGAATTAGAAGATTTTCAAAGAAAATACTTTGACAAATCTAATCATGGACATCAGATAATCCAGCATATAGGAGATGCTACTAAAATAATTCCTAATCTTGACCTAACATTTGATTTAGTATTTATTGATGCAGACAAGCCTAATTACCCAGCATACTTTGCATTGATTATTGATAAAATGAATACAGGTGGAATTATCATTTCTGACAATGTTTTATGGAGTGGAAAAGTAATCGAGAATATAGATGACGATGACGATTCTACTAAAGCCCTACTTACTTACAATAAATTATTAGTGGACGATAATAGAATTGAAACTGTATTATTACCTATCAGGGATGGTTTAACAATTAGTCGTGTCTTATAAAACAAAGTGATCTCCTTCCAACAATTTAAAACTGGATTTTTAGGTCTCTATTTCTTCTGAAAATAGCGACTGCCTCTAAAACTGAGAAGATCACTTTGTATTATTTCTTTTTGTTATATCATAGGTGTATAGAAATGTTATTGTACAGCTTTTAACGCATCTATGTTACCGTACCCAAAATTACTATTTCTATTAGGATAAAATTCTCCTGCCTGTTTTAACTTATTTAAAACCTGTGCTCTCGTCATTCCAGGGTTACGTGCCCAAACCAAGGCTGCTATTCCTGCAGTAGCAGCTGTTGCCACCGATGATCCACCTACATAGGCTTGAGTACCAGAATTAAATCCTAAAACAGGTACATTTCTATCAGTATTGCTTGCTCTTTGCATAACCATAGTAAAATCAATTTTACTACCTTCATGGCAGATATCACATCTATTATATCCATTGTCTTTTAGTCCGGTAACTGCTACAGTTTCATTCATACTGGCAGGAAAAATAACACCATACCAATTTGTAAACGTAGTTGAAGTACCCCCTGCAGCTACAATCATTTTACCTTTACCATATGCATACTCAACAGCATCTTTTACATTTCCTATTGACCACGGGTATCCAACTGACATAGATATAATTTTAACGTCCCCTCTATTTCCTAGAGCTTTTAAAGCATTAGTTACACCTTTTTTCTCATGATAATCATTTAATAACACATCTTCTGTACCTCTGTAAGCTACTAAATTACAATTGTATGCAACACCTACTGGCATATAATCATTATTACGAGGCGATGCTAAAACAGAAGCCATCTGTGTACCATGTCCGCATTTATCATTAGGACCGTCTGTACTATTAGACCACCACCATGGCGAATCTATAAAAGTTCCAAAACGTTCTACCGTTCTCCCATTAGAATCTCCATCATTAAAACCACTTCCTAATAAGTTTTGGCTAGCAGATAAACCTGTATCAATAAGACCTACTGTAATACCCGCCCCGGTACTATAACTCCAGGCATCCGGTATATTATGAATATCAAAATTCCATGGCAATCTGGCATTAGGAGAAATTACACGGTAATCATTACTATTAATAGTTTGGCTTTCTTGCGCACAACCCGCATCTTTTTGCGAACCATTATTTTCTTCCTGAAGATACAACCCGTAATTAGGTTGGAAATATCTGATATTATCTAAATCTTTTAGTTCTTCTACAGTCGCTAAATTAGTGATCTCTACTTCAGCAAAATTAAGAATATCATCCGCTGCTATATCATCTGTTGATTTATTAACACCTTCTGTTTTTGCTAAAATTTCTGATATACTTCTTAAAGCAGTATTTGAAACAGACGAGCGCTGACCCTCTGTAAAACTTTCTCCCTCTCCTCCATAACCGATTGTTAAAACTCCATTACTTTGCATAACCGCACTATATAACATCAATGCAGATGCGTCTGTCCAGTTAACATCTCCGGACACCTTCAACTCTCCAGCTATAAATTCGTTAATTTCTTCAACCGTTAGCATTTTTTGCGAATCTGCACTTAGATTCTCGTTTTCTGTAACATCTTCCTTAGAACAAGATAAAATTATCAAAAGTCCTAAGCACAGGGTAGTGATTTTTTTCATTTTAATATAAGATTAGTGAGTTTGTGTGTTATTTATTACTAAACAAAATAACTCTGCCTAGCAATACTGTTATTTATGTAATTTTAAAGCTAATTTATTAAAAATATATCAATTTTTTTTACTAAAAATTAAGATAAATATAATAAAATTAAACTTACTATGCTTGCATAGAATAAAAAACCGATTTAAAAATTATACTAAACCTCCCTGTTTATTAGAGTTTTCATAGTAAGATATAAGAATATTACTTAAAAGAAATAAAACGAAAACGATCGATAAAATATCGTAATTTTATAGAAAAAAGTAGGTAATTGACTAAAAGTTACGCTTTATTGGTCCTGTGATATCATTAATATCTTCTTTAACCTTATCTATTTGAGTTTTTACATCTGAAGAGATCGATGAGGTAATATCAGTATCAAGTCCGTGCTTATCTGCACTTTTAGTAATTTCAGTTTTTATATCATTGGTAGCATCTTTGACAATACGCATTCCTTTACCTAATCCCCGTGCAATCTCGGGTATTTTATCCGCTCCAAAAACCATTACCAGAATAAAAACTATAAAGGCAATTTCAGTTCCGCTAATAAATAAAGGTATTGTTATCATGATGATGCAAATATAGTAACAATAATAGATAGAAAAAAGCCATCCACAATAGTTAGTGGATGGCTTTGAAAATATTTAATTAAAAAATGCTTAAAAGCATTATTGTTTCATCTTTTCTTTGAATTTATCAAATTGTCCTTTCTGTTCTGCAAGAGGCCAACTATTATTAGTAGTATCTATATCTGCAGTTTCTTGATTGGGATCTACTATAATCCTTACAATTTCCTTTTCGGAAGGAATTGCTCGTTTCACCGACAAATCATTTTTTCTCCAAATTTCTGCAGGATACGTTACAGTCTCAAAAGTTCCGTCCTTATAAACATATTCTACGATTAATGGCATTACTAATCCTCCTGGTTTCACAAAAGTTACCTCATAAAAGAACTTAGGACTTTTCATTATTTTTCTTTCTTCTACAGAAAAATTATCCATTAAATATTCTTTTAGTGTTGTAGCATTATCTAAGATATTACCATTACTTTTCATTGTATTATATTCATCGGTACCTTCTTCTACCATAAATACCAATGGTCCAAAATCTTCTAATTTTGCTCCTCTTCCTTCCGCATAATCTTTTACTTGCTTATTTGCTTCTTTAGACACTACAAATTTCTTAACATCTCCTATTCCAATATCAGTATAGTCAGTAGTATAAAACCATCCTCTCCAGAACCAATCTAAATCTACCGCAGATGCATCCTCCATTGTCCTGAAAAAATCTTCTGGTGTAGGATGTTTAAACATCCATCGTTTAGAGTATGTTCTAAAAGAATAATCAAAAAGATCTCTCCCCATAACAGTTTCTCTAAGAATATTTAATGCTGTAGCTGGCTTAGCATAAGCATTAGGACCAAATTGATAGATATTTTCAGAGTTAGTCATAATGGGTGCAATAAAACTTTGATCACCACTCATATAAGGAACAATTTTTGCTGCAGGCCCTCTTCTGGAAGGGTATTCCTTTGCTGGAGCGATAGCCTTAGGGTACCATTCTCCAAAATCCTGTTCTGCGACATACTGCACAAAAGTATTAAGCCCTTCATCCATCCAGGTCCACTGTCTTTCATCACTATTTACAATCATAGGAAAAAAGTTATGTCCTACTTCGTGAATAATAACACTCATCATCCCAAATTTTACTCTATCACTATAAGAACCATCAGGATTAGGTCTACCGTAATTCCAGCAAATCATTGGATATTCCATCCCTTGATTCTTTGCATGCACTGAAATAGCTTTATGATATGGATAATCAAAAGTCATACGACTATATGATTTTAATGTACTTGCTACTGCTTTTGTAGACCAATCTTCCCATAAAGGATTTCCTTCTTTAGGATACATGGATACAGCCATAATATCCTTTCCTCCTATTTTTACAGCCATCATATCCCAGATAAACCTTCTGGAAGTAGCAAAACCAAAATCTCTTACATTTTCTGCTTTTAACTTCCAGGTTTTTTTTGTTTCTGAGAATACTTTTTCTTTTGCCTCTGCCTCTTTTTGAGAAACTATAATCACAGGCTTATCATATGATTTCTTTGCCTTTTCGTAGCGGCTCATCATTTCACTGGTAAATACTTCTTTTCTATTGACTAAAACTCCTGTACCATCAAGAATATGATCCGCTGGCACCGTAATATTCACTTCAAAATCGCCAAATGGTAAAGCAAACTCTCCTCTACCCCAAAACTGATGATTCTGCCATCCTTCAACATCATTATATACTGCCATACGAGGGTAAAACTGAGCTATCACATAAGCTCTGTTACCATCATCAAATTCTTCATATCCTGATCTTCCTCTACCATCAACGTGATTATTTATGTTATACCACCAATCAATAGAAAAAGTAAATTTACCTCCCGAAGCCAGATTCTTCGGCATTTCTACTCTCATCATCGTAGTATTTATAGTATATTTAAGAGGTTTTCCTGAAGCATCTTTTACTGAAGTAATATTAAATCCTCCATCAAAAGGTTCTCGTAAAAAACTTCCAACAAATTCCTCTGGCGAACTTGCTAGTTTAACATCATCAGAACTAATTAATGGTGTCTTAGAATCCTTAGATCGTCTATTCTGATCTAATTGAACCCATAAAAACTCTAATACATCAGGAGAGTTATTAGTGTATGTTATGGTTTCACTACCTGTAATTTTTTTATTCTTATCATCCAGTTCTATATCCATCTTATAATCAGCCTGCTGCTGATAATATGCAGAACCAGGAGCTCCAGAGCCCGTTCTATACATATTGGGAGTAGAAAACTCATCATATAACTGTTTAAATTTGTTTTCATTTGTATGTCCCAATTGACGTCTTTGCTGACCATCATTTTGATTCTGAGCATATAATCCAAAATCTGTTACAAGAAAAGCAACAGTCAGGATACATAATATTTTTTTCATTTGAGTGAATTGAATTAGTTATAATTGTGCAAAATAATTTAATTTTAAAAGCTTAGTAATTTATTCACTAAACTTTAACATGCCTTGACTTATTTCATTTTCTAGCATAAGACTCTTACGCTGTGTACCTTTTTTTACGTGGACGATGTTTTGTTGTTCATTAAAAGCATCCATAAGTACGGTATTAGAAACCTCAATAGTTTCAAGATCCTGAACACCTTCAACCTCTAGATAACACAATATTAAATCATTATCATATTCTTTCCCTATGTATTCAAAAACCACTGGTTTTCCATTTACAGAAATTGAAATTTTCTGTTGAAGATATTTTTCTATATATCCATCTATTTTATCATTTGGGTTTTCTGAAGATAACTTTATAGAACTATCATAACGATCTTGAAGCGTAGCCTCAAAATCATCAACAAAAATTCTTGATATAATCTGTAACGACTTCTGCTCTTCATTATAATCTATTTGGGTAACACTTACATAAAACTTATGTGTAGTAGTAAAAGAACTAATCGTTAAAAATATAACACCAAGAATAAAAACTATTTTTTTCATGAATTTTAATTAAAAAAGCACGTAAATGTACTGTTTTAGGAGTAAAAGATACTACACCACTAAACTTTATTTTTCTCAAAAACGATTGTTAATCGATCTCTTTTAACAGCTTATAATCTTTAGATTTCTGTTTAAAAAACTCTAAAAGAGATAGCTTTTTAGAATTTTTTAGTAAATCTTTAAAATATTCATCTTCGGCACAATAATACATGAAATCTGTGATTAAATCCTCTGGAACACCAATAGAATCAACAAAAAAAGCGGTATTAAATGTTGTAGTCCCTTTGTCAATTAATAGATCTAAGTCTTCTAAAGCTTTGAGACGCTTTAATCGTTTTAAGGTTCCATTTAGATAATTGATAGGCAAATCAATAACACCAGATCTAGCTGTATAAATTTTCCTTTCGATTTGAGTGGGTTGTTTACGGTCCTTAAAAGGAAGCCCAAGGGTCTGATTACTTACATAGGGCAAAACTTCTATAGTTTTGGTATCTTTATCTACATTGCCCGAAAGATTGGTTGTACTTACTTCTACTTCATCTAACATACGAACAACAGGAGTTAATCTAATGGTGAAGTCGGTAGCATTCATATCATTTTCAGACACAATGATAGAAATTACTTCATATTGAACGGATGAAAAAATAATAGAATCATGAATCGCAGCTGGTATTTCAAAATACCCATTGTCATCATTTGTAGTCCCTGTCTTTTGAGTAAAATTCACAATATTAATCGCAAATCCTTCTAATGAATCTGCTATAATTTTTCCTTTTAGCCTATCTGATTGACCATATATTTGAAAACAACATAACAATAAGAGTGATACTATACTTTTGATCATTATTAATTACTCATTTTTAAGACCAAAAAACATAATATCTCTAATTAAATTTAAGATAAGGATATATGAATCGTCTTTTTAATCAAAGACGATTTTACAAAAAGATTGTTACGTATTTATATGTTTATTTACGCTCTTTATACAATTTACTTTGAGAAACCAGAAACTCAATTAGATCCAGTTCTTTACCTTCCTGTAAATATGATGTATCTAATCCATTATCTTCTGCAAAAAATATAAAATCATTAATTTGATTCATTTCTAAATCCAGATTTTTTCTAAAAAACTGATCATCATACATCTTACGCACTTTCTCATCAACATTCGCAATTGTACCAGCATTATTCTTTGAATTTTTATTCTCTAAAACTGCTTTGAAAAGGTTTACAAAATTAACACCATTTATCATACCTCTATCCTGAACTCCGATTGCGTTATTATGTACGTTAGAAAATTGATCGGGCGTCCAGTCATAACTAGCGTCATTAATTCTTGATTTTGTTAACAGTTCAACTTCTTCCAATCCACCTTTGACTATATTAATCTTCTTAACATCAACTGAGACATTACCTAAAAGATCGTAGGGGGTAACAACAACCTCTTCTAATAAATTCACTGATTCATTTAAAAAAATAGTTAGTTTTTTAGAATCTATAATACCTTTATTAACTAATACTGTAAATTTTTGATATTGCATGGATACTACCTCTATTTTATCATTAATACCGACATGAATATTAAATATTCCATTTTGATCAGTAATAGTACCCTTATTCGTACTACGATTATACACTACAACACCTTCTACAACATCTCCCACAGGAGCACTAATTTTACCTTCTATAGGAATTCTAGAAGTAATTTGCGCAAAAGAAAAAGTTGTAATGAAACAAATAAAAACTAACGATAATTTCATTTTCATAGTAAAATCATTAAAAATAGGTTATACATAAATATCAATTTTTCACTTACTAATTATAAAGCCTGAGATATAACACAAGGTGCTATTATACCCTATTAAGGTACTATATTTTTTCAATATGCTTTGAAGATTTTTATATAAGAAAACGTTAAACTAACTTTACCTAAAAAAATTATGCCAAATTGTATTATAGCAAGTACTTCTACTATTTATGGAGACGAGCCCTTAGCATATCTCAAAGAAGCTCTTGACAAGCTCTTTATTAATTGTAATGAAATTTTATTCATTCCATATGCACGTCCTGGAGGAATATCCCATGATGAATACACCGCATACATACATAATATTTTTAAGAAGAGTAATAAAAAAGTAGTTGGTCTGCATTCATTTTCTAATGCTCAAGAGGCAATTAGCAAAGCAGAAGGTATTTTTACCGGAGGAGGAAACACCTTTGTTTTAGTTGATCAATTACATCGTAACCAATTGATAGAACCACTTAAAGACAAGATAAAAGCTGGTATTCCATATTTAGGAACAAGCGCTGGCAGTAATATATGCGGTCTTACGATGCAGACCACTAATGATATGCCTATTGTATACCCTTCTAGTTTCAAAACATTAGGAATTGTACCCTTTAATATCAATCCACACTATATTGACCCTGATCCAGATTCTAAACATAAAGGAGAAACCCGGGAAACAAGAATAAAAGAATTCCATACATTAAATTCTCCCTCTGTTGTGGGCTTACGTGAAGGGAGCTGGTTAAGAGTAGACGGTACGAATATATTTCTAAGAGGAGGGCTTCAAGCAAGAATTTTTGAAAAAGGTAAAAAACCTTATGAAATGGCCACAGGTAGCTCTTTAGCTAAACTAATTTAACAAGACAAGATGGATTATCAAACTATATTAAATAAAATTCAGACTACTTTATTAAGTGTAAATAATACAGGAAAAGTAGCCACCTATATCCCAGAATTAGAATCTATTGATCCTAAAAAATTTGGAATGCATTTGTATTGCAATAATGCCGGACATTATAGTGTAGGAGATCATCAGGAACGGTTTTCAATTCAAAGTATTTCTAAAGTTTTTGCATTAACTCTCACGCTGTCAAAATTAGATTACAATGATTTTTTCAAACGTGTGGATTTTGAACCTTCGGGAGATCCATTCAATTCTCTTGTTCAATTAGAACATGAAAATGGGAGACCCAGAAACCCATTTATTAATGCCGGAGCATTGGTTATTTCAGATTTACTGATTTCTCATCTGGATAAACCAAAAGAAGATTTTCTAACTCTTATACACACTATTACTGGCGATAAGACGATAAATTTCAATAAGAAAGTATATGCTTCTGAGAAAAAATGGAGTTATCGTAATGCTTCTTTACTTAATTTGATGAAATCTTTTGATAATATTCATAATGATCTGGAGGAAGTCCTTGATTTCTACATATATCAATGTGCAATCGAAATGTCTTGTAAAGAACTCGCTACAGCTTTTATGATCTATGCAAATAGAGGTAAAACCTTAGATAACATAGAAATTATATCTCCCGAAAAAACAAAGCGTATCAATGCGATTATGCAAACTTGTGGATTCTATGATGAGGCAGGAGAATTTAGTTTTAAAGTCGGATTACCCGGCAAAAGTGGCGTAGGTGGAGGTATTGCAGCCATTCACCCTGGACAATATGCTGTTACAGTATGGAGCCCTCCGCTAAATCCTAAAGGAAATTCAGAATTAGGAATGCTAGCATTAGAAAAATTAACAACATTAACGGGGTACTCTATTTTTTAATTTTCATTATAAATCTATATTTGAATATAAAAACTAAGTTATTACCTCCTTGTTACTCTTATTATTTTTAACCTTAAAATATTGATAAGCCTGAATAACTATAATCGTCAAAACAAAATAAACAAATAAAGAATTATAAGTACTCCCTTTTCCTGAATGCACAATAATAGAAGTAGCAGATAGAGGAAGAGAAACTACAATTAATTTAATCCAATCCCAATATTTTCTTCGGATTAGAAAATAAGCTAATGGAAATAATAACCAACCCAGGTAGGGCACTGGAATTGTTCTGGTCATTGTTCTTATAACTCTTTTACATAGAATTTCCATATACCACACCGGGTCATTTTTAATATCAGATAACACTTTTTCCTTCATTATCACCTCATAATTAGGCAATTCTTCAGGTTTTTTATAATATAATCCAGCTTCGTCATAATAATCATCAGTATGATACCGTCCAGAATATTTTATATTCATACCATATTTTTTATTCAAAATTGGTATCGCATATTGGTATGCTTTTAGATCATTCCATTCATATCCATATTTAGTATCAAAATCTCCCAATCCGCAAAACATGGGATGCCAAAAATTATGTCCGCTGATTTTTGCTCCAGAATATACATGTCCTTTATGGGAACTAACTAAATGACTTGTTTTTTCAAACTTCATAGCGAAGTGATTTCTAATATATTTTTTGCTAGAATTGAAGAAAAATATAATGGTAAGTATCAATACAATTTTTGGAACTATTTTTATGGTTTTTGACAGTATATAAAGTAAGAGTAAAGACACAATAACTATAGAAATCTCATTTCTGAATTCACTAAAGAAACCTAATATACCTCCTGAAAAAGCAGCTATAAAAATAGTTTTAAAATAATTTAATGTTGGCAGAAATAAAACTTGCACGTTTAACCCCAGTATTATAAAAAACGCTGATGCCATAAGCGCAAATATATTCTCCCTGGAGTATATTTCATATAGAAAAAAGGGAGTGCAACTAATTAAAACTAATAAAACAAACCCGAACAAAGGCTTCTTTATATTCCAAAATCCAAAATAAAGAACCAATAAACTAATGGTAAAAATTAACACATTAAATAGACGAATTGACGGGTTTTCTGGTGAACCTTTTAGATATGCGTTAGGAAGATATGCTAGAATTCTGGCACTTTCTCCTAACCTGGACCAATGCGTATATTCCATAATCAAATCCTTACCTCTATTGTTAATTTCATTGATTGCTCCTTCCTTTGAATAAGTGAGATCATTATGTATAGTAGCTAAAGGAAAATCACCAGTATAATAGTAGAAATAAGCAAATTTATAAGCTCTGTTATGTGAAAAACCAGAAGCATCAAGTCGTGTCTGTTTAGGCTGATAAGGATCAGAATCAGAAGACACATAACGTCCTAAACTTGACAAAATAACAAGCACTACTATGAGACCTAACCCTTTCTTACTTTGTAAAAAAACATCAAACTTATGAACTAACTTGATTATTTTATGCATACTAATCATTCTTTTGTTTAATGATATAAATAGGTCTTTTCCTTATTTCCTGTATAATTTTCTCAAAATAGAGTGACAAAATAGATAATGTTATAAATAAAATAGAAAAAGAAGCAGACATAAAAATTATAATCGTGTTGTAGCCGGAAGGTGCCTCGCTTCCGTATAAATAAGTATAAGTTGTATATCCAATCATACCTGTAGTAAATAATACAAATAGAATTGACAAGAATATACTAATCCTTAATGGTTTATTCGAAAACGAAAAGATGGCATTAATAGATAACTTAAGAAGGCTTAAGTATGAATAATGACTTTCACCATATAATCTTGCTGGTGCGGTAAATGTTATTATTTTTTTTGAAAAACCTACTGATTGTATAAACCCTCTTATAAATCGACTTTGATCACGAAAATTAGACTTAAGTATCCCTTTTATCTGTTTAGAAATCAAAAAGAAATCCGTTGAATTTTCTTCAAATTTTATTGCTGACAATGCATTAATCATTCGATAAAAAAAGGCAGAAAATTTTTGCTTTAAAAAGCTATTATCTTCTCTAAGCAATCGTTGCATCAATACAATATCATTTCCTTCATTATACAATGTTATCATTTTAGGTATTTCTTCTGGAGGGTGCTGCCCATCAGAATCTATACAAATAATTGCATTACCAGACGCATGATCTATACCCGCTATCATAGCCGATTCGTGACCAAAGTTTTTAGAAAACTCGATAGATACCATATCTACGTTATCAAAAACAGATTCTTTACGTATTTGATCAATAACTTCCTGAGTTCCATCAGTGCTGCCATCATTAACCCAAATAAGTTCAAAATGTACATGCTTCTCCTTATTCAAGACTTCTTTCAGAGAGTTCCAGAAATGATGTACCCCTTCAATTTCATTAAATAAGGATACAACTATAGACACATATGTCTGTTTCGTATTGGGCATTTAAAAAAAATTGTTTTTAATTCTAATTGATTCTATAAAATTACAAATATTCACTTTTTTTTCTTTAATCAGATCTTTCTTATGCGTACTAAAAAAACAAGACCCTTGATTCCCAAATATAAAGTAATTCATCTCGATTTATGACTCTTTCTTATTAGTTTTCATTTGTAATGCTTTTAGAATTTTAAATCAAAAAAAGAAAATTAATATTTTTAAGTAAACGCTTCCAAAATTAAAAAACAAGATTTATAGAAGTAAGCATTCTTTTTACGCACAAAAAATTTATCACTCACATTACTAAAAACAACATAAAACTAGTATATTTATTCAATATTTTTTTGGTAAAAAAGATGATTTAATGTAAGCCTTTGTAATAAGAGATCTTGTATATACCAGAATTTTTTTAAAAGATACATGCTAACTAAATTTACTTCCCAAAAATTAGAACTCAAAATACTAATCGCAATATTAGTAGTTACAAGCTTGGTATACCTTAACCATTTTGACAATCCATTCTTCTTTGATGACGTTCATACCATTACTCAAAATGAATCCATAAGAAGTTTAGATAACTGGATCAGTTTTTTTACAAATGCAGATACTTTTAGTTCATTACCTGCAAATAGAGCATACCGCCCTATGATCACTTTTATGAATGCGATTGACTATGCTATTGCCGGAGATTTAAACCCTTATTACTATCATTATCACATATTTTTTTGGTTTTTAGTGCTTATCGTACTAGTATATATACTAAGCAAGCATCTGTATAGATTATCACTTCCAGAATATAACTGGATAGGAATGACAGCACTTTTTGCTACAGCTTGGTTCGCACTCCATACTGCGAATGCAGAAACCATAAATTATATCTGTGCCAGATCCGACTCTTTTTCTACACTATGTATTGTGTCATCCTTATTACTGTATATTCATCCTTTCGGAAAAAAATGGCATTTATATATTATCACCATGGTTATAGGTATTTGGACTAAACAAACTGGGGTCATGTTTGTACCGATACTAGTAATTTACATCCTACTTTTTGAAGAACACTCCCTCATAACCAATTATAAAACAGATACTAAAAAGAAAATAATCCACGTGGTAAAAAAAGTGGCACCAGCAATGATTATTGCGTCTTTTCTATTCATTTTTAATCAGTATTATCTGACCCCTAAGACTACAGACTCTACTAACTTTACAGTAACACGATTCGAATATATCAGCACACAATGGTATGTGATTATGCATTATTTAGGAAACTTCATTCTTCCTATAAATCTAAGCGCAGATCCGGATATCGCCATTATAAAGCCGTGGTACGACCTAAAAATAATTTCTGGTCTTTTAATAATTTTAGGGATGTTATTTTTAATGGTAAAATCTGCGTTGAAAGAAAAATTAAGACCTATAGCTTTTGGAATTGCCTGGTTCTTTATTGCCTTATTACCCACCACATTGAACCCTCTATTTCAAATAGCAAATGATCACCGTATGTTCTTTCCTTTTATTGGTTTATTTATAGCGGTTCCATGGGGTATTTCTCTCTTATTAAAAGAAACCAGAATCATTAATAAAAGTAAAAGCCAGAAAACTAATATTATCATACTATCGGCTCTTTTGCTTATAGGACACGCATATGGCACTATTCAAAGAAATAAAACATGGAACTCCGAAGACTCTTTATGGCTGGATGTTGTTGTAAAAAGTCCGAAGAATGGAAGAGGGCTCATGAATTATGGATTAACACATATGGCTAAAGGAAATTATGATACAGCTTTAGACTACTTCAACAGAGCATTAGAGTTTGCTCCAAATTACTACACGTTACATATTAATTTAGCAATTTTATATGGAGCAACTCAAAACCACTCAAAAGCGGAAGAATATTTTAAATCCGCTATAAATTTAAATTCGAATTCTCCATCTCCCGAATATTATTATGGGAGATATCTTTCTAAACAAAAAAAATATCAGGAAGCAGAAAAACATTTAAAAAAAGCATTAAAAAACAGTCCTAATCACATACAATCAAAGCAACTTTTAGCTAACATTTCAAATTTGCTAGTGAATTCAGAAAAAGAAATAAAAGATTTAGAAGAAAAAGCTAAAAATGAGCCTAGTTTAGATATATTACTTAATTTGAGTTTAAAATATTATCAAAATAAAGAATATCAAATGGTGATTAATACTAGTAAGAAATTATTAAAATCACATCCTACTTCTTCTGTTGCGTTTAATAATATGTGTGCAGCATATAATCAATTAAGAGAATGGGAATTAGGTGCCAAAGCTTGTGAAAAAGCTTTAGAAATAAATCCTGATTATCAACTAGCCCGTAACAACTTGAAATGGGCAACAGATAATATCAAAAAATAATTAAGCTTATAAAAAAACATTTACATGCTCAATAATAAAACAATAGCAGTAGTTGTACCTTGTTATAATGAAGCGCTACAAATCAGTATGGTATTAGATAGTATGCCATCATATGTCGATCGCATTGTAGTGGTAGATGATGCTTCTAAAGATGACACCACAGGAGCAGTTATGAATTATTTAGGAGAAAACACATCTCCTTTGAAATTAACATCTGCTTTTGATCAGAAAATTATTCCAAATATATATAATCGAGCAGATATCGAGGTTCGACAAAAAAGCATTGATGAAATCAAAAAATTCACTCCATCAGAAGTTATAAACAAAGATGCCAGTCAGGATAGAATTATAATGATCAAACATTTAGAAAATGGTGGGGTTGGTGCAGCAATTGCAACAGGCTATAAATGGTGTAAAGATTATAATATAGATTGTACCGCGGTTATGGCAGGTGACGGGCAAATGGATCCTGCAGAACTTGATTCAATATGCAGACCTGTAGTAGAAGAAGGTATCGACTATGTAAAAGGGAATCGATTGATCCACAAAAGTGCCTGGGTAATTATACCGCGAGTGCGTTTTTTAGGAAACTCAATCTTAAGTATACTTACAAAAATAGCATCAGGCTATTGGGGTGTCTCTGATACTCAGAGCGGGTATACAGCGATTTCTAATAATGCACTAAATTCTGTACCCCTATATGATATTTATAAAAGATATGGGATGCCTAATGACTTATTGGTAAAACTAAACATCGCATTTTGTACAATAAGAGAAGTTAAAATAAAACCAATATATGGTGTTGGAGAAAAATCCAAGTTAAATATTATAAAGGTTTCTTTACCAATACTATTTTTGTTGATTCGTTGTTTTTTCAATAGATTACAAACAAAGTATTTATACAGAAGCTTTCATCCGCTTTATCTGTTATACTGGTCTGCTTTTATTATAGGCAGCATCAACATCTATTTTTTATATGAACTAATTATCAACTTTTTTACGCCAAATTCTAAAACTCCAACAGATTACTTAATCATTTTTATTTTCTTGACAATCTCCGGATTTCAATCACTTCTATTTGCAATGTGGATGGATATTCAGGATAATGAAAGACTTGCAAAATAATCACAACGCTATTTTAAAATAGTCCTCTATTAAATCTTTATCTCATGGATTTAAGATCTTCTAATCGTATGGGAGAAAGGTAAAACCAAATAGCTCCGGGAATAAAAGAAATAAGTTGCACAAAAAATACAATTAATGATAATGCAATAGCATCTTCTGAGGGAAGATTATACAATTGAAAAATAAGAACAAGTGACGTTTCTCGTACTCCAATTCCCAAAATCGTAATCGGTAAAAGGGTCAGTATCCCTATTATAAAAGCTCCTAAAAACAAACCTATATGACTTATTTCTAATCTCATAACCCAAGCTAAATAGTTAAGCACACCATACATCAAAATCATACTCATACAGGTAATTGTGAATGCTTTTATGCTTTTACACACCCCTAAATCATGTGAATTAAATGCTATAAACCAAGGCTTTATTATATTTATTATTTTTTTTCTAAATAAGAAAAATGAAAATAGAAGCAATACTAATCCTAATATCCAAATAAAGATTGTATTATAATTGGTTGGAAACTTTAAAATCTCAAAAACAACCTGATAATACAAAAAAGCAAATAAACTAAACAAGAGGAGACATATTAAATCAAAAACACGATCCATTAAAAGACTTGCTAAACCTATTTTTTGATTAGGCACTTTATCTTTGATATAAAGTAATCGTCCAAAATCACCTAATTTACCTGGAGTTATATTAGCCAAAAAAAGTCCTATAAAAAATATTTTAAAGGCTTGATACCTTCCTAAAGGTATATCATAAGATCTAGAAATAATTCTCCATCTACTACTTTTTAAATAAAAGGCTATCCATAAAATAAGTACTGATATC
Organism: Aquimarina addita; assembly: GCF_039539305.1. NCBI lineage: Bacteria > Pseudomonadati > Bacteroidota > Flavobacteriia > Flavobacteriales > Flavobacteriaceae > Aquimarina > Aquimarina addita. The sequence goes on from NZ_BAABCW010000001.1 coordinate 518,057, forward strand.
AGAATATGAACAAAAGGAACTTTTTGTATTGATTGCAAGGTACTCTCCCATCCTATCTTATAAATAAGAATAGAAAAAAGGATTAAACCAAAAAACTTTATCCAAAAACTAAGACGTTTCAATAAGTTGACTATTTTAACAAAAGTAATCCCTAATAACTTTTTTAATAAAGCTATTAGACTATTTTAAATCATTTTTTCTTTTTGCATATCACCTATAAAAACCAAATCTCCATGAATTTTTTCACAACTATAAAATTTCATTTTCATTTCCTGCTCTAACATCCATTTGTATGGAAAAAACCGAACATGCTCGTCCAATGTATAATAATACGCCCGTTGACAAGGTACCACAACACATAATGTTTTTCTTGTTATACGTTTAAGTTCCTTAACCGCCTTTTCAAAATCAATAACATGCTCTAAAGTATGAGTCGCCATAACAACATCAAAAGAATTATCCTTGAAAGGTAGGTTTTCAATATTAGCTTGATAATAATCACTGTGATCAAAACTCTTACCTCCAATAATATCACACCCTGTAGTCTGAAAACCTTTTTTACTAGCATATTCCAACAAAAATCCATTACCACAACCAACGTCTATAAATGTATTGTTAGAGGAAATAATGTTATCGAATACATAATCCATACATTGTTTAGACATATCAGTAACCCTGCTATTAGAAAAACGTGTGTCTCTATTTGTATAAAAATCAGAAAATTCTTGCTCTTTCCACTTATAAATAGTTGATTTTAGATTCATGACTGTTTTAATATTCTTTCCCTTATACGCATAGTAATAAAAAGGATACATGAAAAACTTAGAGTCTCTTATGGCAGGCGGTAACCATTCATCCATAAAATACCTAATCACATTTGTAAAACTTCTGCTATTCATAAATTTAAAAGACTAAAAAATTAACAAACTAATGTACATATTACAAAACATTTTTATTTAAATCTTAAATATCTATCTAAAAAAGCATATTTATTTTAATACTGTATCTAATTTTTTATTCAAAAAACCATTTTTAGAGAAAAATTCAACTAAACTTTCAACATTAAATAAAAAAAGCTTCATCTTAGTGATGAAGCTTTTGAGCGGGAGACCAGGTTCGAACTGGCGACATTCAGCTTGGAAGGCTGACGCTCTACCAACTGAGCTACTCCCGCTTTTGCAGGAACAAATGTATTAGATTTATCTAGAAATAAAAATAAAAACCACTTTTTTTTGTACCAAAATCTAATGTAATTCACATAATCAACAAGTTATTAATAAATTATACAAAAAGATATTTTAAGCATTTTATCGAAAAAACAAGTACTTTGTCGAATAATTTACATATTTTTGTAGTTAAGATATTATTAATATATTAGCAATTGAACTATTTTTGAATACTATGATAAGTGTATTCACTTAAATTTCAGTAATTACTGTTTAACCCCAACTAGAAAGATATAAAACCCTTTCGTCAGGAAACATCCTACAAAATATGAAAATAAAATTACTTTTATTTATATTCATACTTTCTTCAATAACTGCTTTACAAGCCCAGGTAAAGATAGGTGACAACCCGAATCAAATTGACAACTCCTCTATATTAGAATTAGAAAGTATAGACAAAGCATTTGTGCTAACTCGTATTACCACAGTTCAGATGAATGCTATGACCCCACTAAATGGAGCTTTAATTTATAATACAGACGCCAATTGTATTTTTCAATACAATAATAACAGTTGGACGGATCTTTGTAGCGGTAATGATAATCAACAGTTATCTTTTGACCCTATTACAAATTTTCTCACACTAGAAAATGGCGGGACTCCTATAGATCTTACTTCTCTTATAAACGATCTGGATTCAGATCCGTCAAATGAGATTCAGACATTATCTCAAATTGGAAACACAATCACTCTATCTAATGGAGGTGGTAGTGTAAATGAAACGATTTCAACACTTATAGATAATGGGAATGGAACATTTACCTATACAGCAGAAGATGGTTCTACAACACTAATAGGTACCGTTGGTGCAACAGGAGCAACTGGTGCACAGGGTCCAACTGGTGCGCAAGGAGCAACAGGAATACAAGGTGAAACCGGAGCACAAGGTGAAACTGGTGCGCAAGGTGCTTCTGGAATACAAGGCGAAACCGGAGCTCAAGGAGCAACTGGAGCACAAGGAGCTACAGGAATACAAGGTTCAACTGGAGCACAAGGAGCAACTGGAGCACAGGGTGCAACTGGTGCGCAAGGAGCTACTGGAATACAAGGCGAAACCGGAGCTCAAGGAGCAACTGGTGCGCAAGGAGCAACTGGAATACAAGGTGAAACCGGAGCACAGGGCGCAACTGGTGCGCAAGGAGCTACTGGAGCACAAGGAACAACAGGAATACAAGGTGAAACCGGAGCTCAAGGTCCAACTGGTGCGCAAGGTGAAACCGGAGCACAAGGAACAACAGGAATACAAGGCGAAACCGGAGCACAGGGCGCAACTGGAATACAAGGTGAAACCGGAGCACAGGGTGCAACAGGCGCGCAAGGAGCAACTGGAATACAAGGTCCAACTGGAGCACAAGGAGCAACTGGAATACAAGGTGAAACCGGAGCACAGGGTGCCACCGGTGCACAAGGAGCTACAGGAATACAAGGTCCAACTGGAGCACAAGGAAGAACAGGAATACAAGGTGAAACCGGAGCACAGGGTGCCACCGGTGCGCAAGGAGCTACTGGAGCACAAGGAACAACAGGAATACAAGGTGAAACCGGAGCACAGGGTGCAACAGGTGCGCAAGGAACTACTGGAATACAAGGTGAAACCGGAGCACAGGGTGCCACCGGTGCACAAGGAGCAACTGGAATACAAGGTGAAACCGGAGCACAAGGTTCAACTGGAGCACAAGGAGCAACTGGTGCGCAAGGAACTACTGGAATACAAGGTGAAACCGGAGCACAGGGTGCCACCGGTGCACAAGGAGCAACTGGAATACAAGGTGAAACTGGTGCACAGGGTGAAACTGGTGCGCAAGGAGCAACTGGTGCGCAAGGAGCTACTGGAATACAAGGTCCAACTGGAGCACAAGGAGCAACAGGTGCGCAAGGAGCAACTGGAATACAAGGTGAAACCGGAGCACAAGGAGCAACAGGTGCGCAAGGTGAAACTGGAGCTCAAGGAGCTACTGGAATACAAGGTGAAACCGGTGCACAAGGTCCAACTGGTGCGCAAGGAACTACTGGAATACAAGGTGAAACTGGTGCACAGGGTGAAACTGGTGCGCAAGGAGCTACAGGAATACAAGGTGAAACCGGAGCACAAGGTCCAACTGGTGCGCAAGGAACTACTGGAATACAAGGCGAAACCGGAGCGCAAGGTCCAACTGGAGCACAAGGAACAACTGGAATACAAGGTCCAACTGGAGCACAAGGAACAACAGGAATACAAGGTGAAACCGGAGCGCAGGGTCCAACTGGAGCACAAGGAGCACAAGGAACAACAGGAATACAAGGTGAAACCGGAGCACAAGGAGCAACTGGTGCGCAAGGTGCAACTGGAGCACAAGGTGAAACTGGTGCGCAAGGTGCAACTGGAGCACAAGGTGAAACCGGAGCACAAGGAACAACAGGAATACAAGGTGAAACTGGTGCGCAAGGAGCAACAGGAATACAAGGCGAAACCGGAGCACAGGGTGCAACAGGTGCGCAAGGTGCAACTGGAATACAAGGTCCAACTGGAGCACAAGGAACAACTGGAGCACAGGGTCCAACTGGAGCACAAGGAACAACAGGAATACAAGGTGCAACTGGTGCGCAAGGAGCTACTGGAATACAAGGTGAAACTGGTGCGCAAGGAGCAACAGGAATACAAGGCGAAACCGGAGCACAGGGTGCAACAGGTGCGCAAGGTGCAACTGGAATACAAGGTCCAACTGGAGCACAAGGAACAACAGGAATAAAAGGTCCAACTGGAGCACAAGGAACAACAGGAGCACAAGGAACAACAGGAGCACAAGGAACAACAGGAGTACAAGGTGCAACTGGAATACAAGGCGAAACCGGAGTACAAGGTGAAACCGGAGCTCAAGGAGCAACTGGTGCGCAAGGAGCTACTGGAATACAAGGTGCAACTGGTGCGCAAGGAGCAACAGGAATACAAGGTGAAACCGGAGCACAAGGAACAACAGGAATACAAGGTCCAACTGGAATACAAGGTGCAACTGGTGCGCAAGGAACTACTGGAATACAAGGTGAAACCGGAGCACAGGGAACTACTGGTGCGCAAGGAACAACAGGAATACAAGGTGAAACTGGAATACAAGGTCCAACTGGAGCACAAGGAACAACAGGAATACAAGGTGAAACCGGAGCACAAGGTCAAACCGGTGCGCAAGGAGCAACTGGAGCACAAGGTCCAACTGGAGCACAAGGAACAACTGGAATACAAGGTGAAACCGGAGCACAAGGTCCAACTGGTGCGCAAGGAACAACAGGAATACAAGGTGAAACCGGAGCACAAGGTGAAACAGGAGCGCAGGGTCCAACTGGAATACAAGGTCCAACTGGAGCACAAGGTCCAACTGGTGCAACTGGTGAGCAAGGAGCAACTGGAATACAAGGTGCAACTGGAGCACAGGGTGCAACTGGTGCGCAAGGTGAAACCGGAGCACAAGGAACTACTGGTGCACAAGGAGCTACTGGAATACAAGGTGAAACCGGTGCACAGGGTGCAACAGGTGCGCAAGGAGCAACAGGAATACAAGGTGAAACCGGTGCACAGGGTGCAACAGGTGCGCAAGGAGCAACTGGAATACAAGGTGAAACCGGAGCGCAGGGTCCAACTGGTGCGCAAGGAGCAACCGGAATACAAGGTGAAACCGGAGAGCAGGGTCCAACTGGTGCGCAAGGAACAACAGGAATACAAGGTGAAACCGGAGCACAGGGCGCAACTGGTGCGCAAGGAGCTACTGGAGCACAAGGTGAAACCGGAGCACAAGGAACAACAGGAATACAAGGCGAAACTGGAGCACAGGGTGCAACAGGTGCGCAAGGAGCAACTGGAATACAAGGTCCAACTGGAGCACAAGGAGCACAGGGTGCAACAGGTGCGCAAGGAGCAACTGGAATACAAGGTGAAACCGGAGCACAAGGAGCAACAGGTGCGCAAGGAGCTACTGGAGCACAAGGAACAACAGGAATACAAGGTGAAACCGGAGCACAGGGCGCAACTGGTGCGCAAGGAGCAACTGGAATACAAGGTGAAACCGGAGCACAGGGCGCAACTGGTGCGCAAGGAGCAACTGGAATACAAGGTGAAACCGGAGCACAGGGTGCAACTGGTGCGCAAGGAACTACTGGAATACAAGGCGAAACCGGAGCTCAAGGAGCAACTGGTGCGCAAGGTGCTACTGGAATACAAGGCGAAACCGGAGCTCAAGGAGCAACTGGAGCTACAGGAATACAAGGTCCAACTGGAGCACAAGGAACAACAGGAGTACAAGGTGAAACCGGTGCGCAAGGAGCTACTGGAATACAAGGTGAAACCGGTGCGCAAGGAGCTACTGGAGCACAAGGTGAAACCGGAGCACAAGGAACTACTGGAATACAAGGTGAAACCGGAGCACAGGGTGCAACCGGTGCACAAGGAGCAACAGGAATACAAGGTCCAACTGGAGCACAAGGAGCAACAGGAATACAAGGTGAAACCGGAGCACAAGGTCCAACTGGTGCGCAAGGAGCAACTGGAATACAAGGTCCAACTGGAGCACAAGGAGCAACAGGCGCGCAAGGAGCAACTGGAATACAAGGTCCAACTGGAGCACAAGGAGCAACTGGAGCACAAGGAACAACAGGAATACAAGGTGAAACTGGAGCTCAAGGAGCAACTGGTGCGCAAGGTCCAACTGGAGCACAAGGAACAACAGGAATACAAGGTGAAACTGGAGCACAGGGTGCAACAGGTGCGCAAGGAACTACTGGAATACAAGGTGAAACCGGAGCACAAGGTCCAACTGGTGCGCAAGGAACTACTGGAATACAAGGTGAAACCGGAGCGCAGGGTGCAACAGGTGCGCAAGGTGCAACAGGAATACAAGGTCCAACCGGAGCACAAGGAACTATTGGAATACAAGGCGAAACCGGAGCGCAGGGTCCAACTGGTGCTCAAGGAGCAACCGGAATACAAGGTGAAACCGGAGCACAAGGAACAACAGGAATACAAGGTGAAACCGGAGCGCAGGGTCCAACTGGTGCGCAAGGAACTACTGGAATACAAGGTGAAACCGGAGCACAGGGAACTACTGGAGCGCAAGGAGCAACTGGAATACAAGGTGAAACCGGTGCACAGGGTGCGACTGGTGCGCAAGGAACAACAGGAATACAAGGTCCAACCGGAGCACAAGGAACAACTGGTGCGCAAGGAGCAACAGGAATACAAGGTCCAACTGGAGCACAAGGAACAACAGGAATACAAGGTGAAACCGGAGCGCAGGGTCCAACTGGTGCGCAAGGAGCAACCGGAATACAAGGTGAAACCGGAGCGCAGGGTCCAACTGGTACGCAAGGCGAAACTGGAGCACAGGGTGCAACAGGTGCGCAAGGAGCTACTGGAGCACAAGGAACTACTGGAATACAAGGTGAAACCGGAGCACAGGGTGCAACCGGTGCACAAGGAGCTACAGGAATACAAGGTCCAACTGGAGCACAAGGAACAACAGGAGTACAAGGTGAAACCGGAGCGCAAGGAGCTACTGGAATACAAGGTCCAACTGGAGCACAAGGAACAACAGGAATACAAGGTGAAACCGGAGCACAGGGCGCAACTGGTGCGCAAGGCGAAACCGGAGCACAAGGAACAACAGGAATACAAGGTGAAACCGGAGCTCAAGGAGCAACTGGAATACAAGGTCCAACCGGTGCACAAGGTCCAACTGGAGCACAAGGAGCAACTGGAATACAAGGTCCAACTGGAGCACAAGGAACAACAGGAATACAAGGTGCAACTGGTGCGCAAGGAGCTACTGGAATACAAGGTGAAACCGGAGCTCAAGGAGCAACTGGAATACAAGGTGAAACCGGTGCACAAGGAACAACAGGAATACAAGGTGCAACTGGTGCGCAAGGAGCTACTGGAATACAAGGTGAAACCGGAGCTCAAGGAGCAACTGGAGCACAAGGTGAAACTGGTGCGCAAGGAGCTACAGGAATACAAGGTGAAACCGGAGCACAGGGCGCAACTGGTTCGCAAGGAGCAACTGGTGCGCAAGGAGCAACTGGAGCGCAAGGTGAAACCGGTGCACAGGGTGCAACAGGTGCGCAAGGAGCAACTGGAATACAAGGTGAAACCGGTGCACAGGGTGAAACCGGAGCACAAGGAGCAACTGGAATACAGGGTCCAACTGGTGCGCAAGGAACAACAGGAATACAAGGCGAAACTGGAGCACAGGGTGCAACTGGTGCGCAAGGAACTACTGGAATACAAGGTGAAACCGGTGCACAAGGTCCAACTGGTGCGCAAGGAGCTACTGGAGTTGGAATACCACAAACATTAAGTATCAACGATCATGACATTACCCTGTCTGATGGAGGAGGAACAGTTACTGTACCTGATGATACTATTTATAATACAGACGGAACTTTAACAGGTGAACGTACTATGACTATGGGAAGCTTCCTTATGAATTTTGATTCTGGAGCAGATAGTCGATCTACTCTTACTTTACAAAGAACTAATAATAACAACGAAATTGGGATCGGTTTCCAAAATTCAGGTACATTTTATGATGCAGCTATCGCTTTAGGTGCAGGTAGCTCTGTTGGAGGACTAGACTTCTATTCCGGAGGTAATGAAGCTACTACTGCCACGCTTACTAAGACACTTTCGTTACAGAACAACAATCAAATTGAATTCTCGCAGTATGGATCTGATACCTTTTTAAATAATAGTCCTTTTAGGATTTTAGGAGTAGAAACAGACGGCGATGTTGTAGAAGTTGATCCATCTACTTTTGGAACAGATGATCAAAATGCTCAAGAAGTACCTTTAGTAACTGATGTAGACGTAGATGAAGGAGGTGTTGCATCTCCAACATTAGAAACGACGGTAGAAGAAGTTGTACAAGCAATAGCACCTATAACATCTAAGGCGGCCAGAGTATTTTATCCTCCTTCGATTGAAGTAGATGCCTCTACAAACGGTACATTTACAATAAATCTCTATGATCAATATACAGCACAATTTAGCAGTCCTGTAGCATCATCAGTTGATGGAGGAGTTACGGCACCACCTATCCCTGTATACGGAGTTACTGACTTATACTATTATGTTACCTTTGCTGATCCTTCTGTTTTTGGAGCAATTAGTATTAATGGTACTACAGGCGTTATGACATATACTATAGTAGGACAACCGGTGGATTATAATACTTTGATTAATGTAGTTTTTGTTGTTAAGTAATTCTCTAAGACCTTTATTAATATGATATTGATTACTAGTATAAGAAGTCAATTATTAATTATACCATTAATAGTCCTCTTGCCATTTAGCACAATTTTTGGTCAGGATATCTATCAGGACAATTTTAATGGTGGGGCTAATTACGCGAATAGTAGTGGAATAACAAACTGGCCTACAAGCTGGGTAGAAAGTGGAGAAGGTACTAATGCAAACGGAGGTAAGATTAGAATCAACAACAATCAATTAAGATTTAGACAACAAGGAGGTGGAACAAATATAAGTGCCCGAAATATTAGTAGAGCTATCGATTTATCACCTTACTCTGATGTAATATTAACATTAGATTACAACAGAACGAATGGAAACGAAACAATTGCTATACAGTTGTGGAATAACAATACAAGTTCATGGAACACTGTTCTTACTACTGGAGGAGGAACCGGTTCGTTAAGTCATACATTGACAGCTGATCAAATCTCTGTTAATTCTGCTATACGACTACTGAGCGGAAGTGGAGGTTGGAATAACAATGAGACTATATTTATCAATGATGTACAATTCGAGGGAACTTTATTGCCATCCAATCCAGAAATCTCTATAGATGATGTTACTGAAAATGAAGATGCTGGAACTATAGATTTTACAGTATCGCATACCGGTGGCACTGCTTCTGGTAGTTTTACTATTGAATTTACTACCTCAGATATTTCTGCAAATGCTCCGGCAGATTACACTGCATTTACTGGTACTCCCACAACCACAATTACATTTTCAGGAACTAGTTTAAGTACACAAACTATTTCTATACCTATAGTAGATGACACATTAATAGAAACTGCAGAGTCGTTTGAAGTGAATTTAAGTAATCCAAGTGATGGGTCAGTTACAATTATTGATACTCAGGGAATAGGTACTATTAATGACAATGATGGATTTATTATTACCAATGGTACTGTAAATACTTGTAGTGGTACTTTTTTAGATTCAGGAGGACTTGCTGGAAACTATGGTAACAATGAATCGTTTACCTATACGATTTGTCCTGATACTCCGGGAAATTCTATTTCCGTTGATTTTACAACTTTTAATGTGGAGACTGGTTTTGATGGTCTAGAAATTTTTAACGATAATGGAACTGCTAATTCGTTAGGCGTTTTTGATAATAGTAACATTCCAGGATTAATAACTTCTACAGATGGCTCGGGATGTTTAACCTTTGTATTTTCATCTGATGTAAGTGTTACCGGAAATTGGGAAGCCACAATAGGATGTTATTCCAGTTTTGTTGTAGCAAACAATATTACTGTCAATGAAACTGATGGAACCGCTACATTTCAAGTAACTTATAATGGACCAGCTACATTAGGTACCTTTACGGTCGATTACACTACAGCAGATAATACTGCATATGCGGCATCCGATTATACTACTGTTGCTGGTTCACTTGTTTTTTCTACGTCAGTTCCTGGTGTACCTCAATTAGTTACCGTACCCATTATTAATAATAATTTTGAAGAAAATGATGAAACCTTTTACCTTACCTTAAGTAATGTTAGTGATCCAAGTATAGGTACCGTTAGAGGAACAGCAACTATTATTGACACTCCTGGTGACACGCCTGTTGATGATGATGTACCGCTTACCTTATTTGATAATTTTAATGGATACTATGATTATGCATTAACTGCAGGGACTTTAAGAACAGCCGATGAAAATGTTGATCCTTGTGCTATTACAACTTCATCTACTAATACACTTACTACTCCCATACTTGCGGGATCCACCATAGAAAAAGCCTATCTTATCTGGGGGCACTCGGGACGAGCAGCGGATGATGTTGTTACTTTTGAAGGTCAATCTGTGACCGCAGATGTGGTCAATTCTACCAGTGGCGGTTTTTATTATGGTATGGTAAGCGATGTTACCACTATTATTCAAGGTATTGCAGATCCTTCTACTAATGCGTACGATTTTACTGATCTTGTAATTGATAATAGCTCAACCTATTGTGGATCTGTAGTTTTTGGAGGTTGGTCATTATATATCTATTATACCAATCCAACATTACCAGCTGTAAGTATCAACATGTATAATGGGTTTGATTCTCAAATAGGAACTATAGGTTCTCCAAGCTCTACCAGCTATACATTGGATGGTTTTTTTGCTATTGGTTCCTCAGGGTCAAAAACTTCAGTATTATCTTGGGAAGGTGATCGATTGCGTACCGGAGGTGAAATAATATCTGTAACAACTGGTTCTGGAACCACTAACTTAACAGGCGATGGTAATAATTCTCCTACACTAGCAAATGTTTTTAACTCTACCATTTATGATGATACCGCAAGTCCAACATTTGAAGACACATCATTATATGGTTTTGATTTAGATACATATGATATTTCTTCTCTTATTACCCAAGGAGAAACTACCGCAACTACAAACGTAGCAACGGAAGGCGATTTTATAATTCTTAATTCGGTATTACTAAAAGTACCCAGTAATTTAATGACGGGTACTGTTTTTGAAGACATTAATTATCCCGGAGGAGTCGGAAGAGACCTTGCTACATCATCAGGATTACCTGTGGAAGATGTCAGAGTAGAATTATACGATAATACTGGGACTCTGATCGATTTTGATATTACTGATGCTACTGGCACCTATAGTATAGGTGGAATGGCGAATGGCACCTATAGTTTACGTGTAGTTAACAACACAGTAGAATCAAACAGAGGAGGCGGAACAGGATGCACTAATTGTATACCTGTACAAACATATAGAAGTACTTATACATCTAGCACCTTATCATCTGTTACTAATGAAGTTGGAGGAGCAAATCCAGCTGGGCAAGATGTTGGTTCTGGCATATTAACCGGAGCCCAGACCATATCCGAAGTAACCATATTAAATGAAGGAGCAGTAGGTCTTGATTTTGGATTTAATTTTAATACTATTGTTAATACAAATGAAAATGGACAGGGGTCTCTCGAACAGTTTATAGTGAACACTAATAATCTAGACGAAGTTTTATTAGATATTGACGCTCACCCTAATAACGGAACACTTGATCCAGCCGCAGGAGAAGATGTATCTATTTTTAATATTCCAACTTCTGACGGAGGTTTTACAGCTGGATCTTATTTTGATATTTTTATCAGCAATACCATAGATCTTACTATTATTTCTGATGATAACACCAGTATAGATGGCAGATCACAAACCGCACTTACCGGCAATACTAATGCTGGAACCACTGGAGCTGGAGGATCATTAGTAGGAGTTTCCCAAACTGCCTTACCTAATTATGATTTACCAGAAATTCAAATTCACCAAAATAATGGAAATGTTTTACGTACTAATGCTAATAACATTACTATAAGAAATACGGCATTATATGCTAATAATAATTCGGTAATAACGGTGTTGTCAGGTTCGTCTACAATTTTTCAAAATCTTATCGGGGTAAATGCTCTAGGTGTATTTACACAAAATAAAGATTATGGTGTGGAAATTAACGGAGGGACCGTAAATGTAGATAGTAACTATATCGCCGATAATACAGACGCAGGAATTTACATTGATGGAAGTACATCTGTAGCAATTCAGAATAACCATATCACCACAAATGGAGATGACATCTGTAATGACAATATTACTATTGTTGGAGGCTCTGGAATTTCTATCCAAAATAACCTAATCGAAAATGCAAGTGCTTTTGGTATAGATGATACCAGTGGAAATGTTGTTATTACAGACAATACAATCACTAATTCTGGGCAAGATATAACTGACTGCTCAAATAATTCAGGTATACACTTAACAGGAAATAATACTACAATTACCAATAATCGTATCCATACTAACGGTGGTTCTGGCATAGCCTTAGAAGGAGGAAATACAAATGGTAATCTAATATCGCAAAATTCAATATATGCTAATGGAACAGTATCTGATGCATTAGGAATTGATATAGGAAATGATGGTGTTACTATAAATGACAATGGAGATACGGATAATGGTCCTAATGGAAGTCTTAATTTTCCTGTTTTTGAATCTATTACAATTCAAGGAACAATATTAAAGATAATAGGATGGAGCAGACCAGGAGCTACGATAGAGCTTTTTTTAACAGATATTAGTCAAGGAACTGCTTCTATTGGAAACAACCAACTAGGACTTTCTCAAGATTATGGAGAAGGACAAATTTTTATAGGATCTGTTGTTGAAGGTAGTGTGAATGATAGTGATGGCAGTAGCTCTGCTTATAATGATCCAGATGGTAACCAGGATAACACTAATAAGTTTAACTTCAGTATTACACTTAGTAATACGATTCCTTTAGGCACTTTATTAACTGCTACTGCTACTATTGCAAACACTACTTCAGAATTTGCAAATACATTTCCAGTACGCACTGGTACCTTAATTACTAATAGAAGAATTACATATCGCGTCACCCCTACCCCGGTTACTACTGGTGGACCAACGGGAACACCTACAACGGATATGAATGTTAATTTCTTTGATGATGGTCAATTTGGTCCCGGGAATTCATATCAACTTCAGGTTCAAAATACTACGGGCACTCCTTTTAACTATGAAATCTGGATTCAAAATGTACCCTATGCGTCAATTCCAGGACTAAATCTTGGTAATCATACTTTAAATACTGTAAATAATGGTGATGGAACGTATAGTTATCTCTTTACAAGCACAGTTCCTTTAGGAGCATTTCAAAGTGCATTTATTACAGGTTCTGGTGGAGCACCTTCACCTCCAGGAACCGGAGTAGCATGTGGTTGTGTTTCTTTTTATAAATTATAACAGAACCCAATAACACACAAAAAAACTACCTTTCAACGATATAAATACGCATTTTAACGATATAAACATGGTTTTTTAACACTTGTAAGACTCTTTACACGTATTTTTTATGTACTTTTACACAAAGAAAATTACTGTTAAACCGTACATAATTAAAATAATGATATTCGCCCCCAAAAAAATATTGTTTTTCCTAATTGGATTCTTACAATTTAGTCACGCTTATAGTCAGGCATCTTTTCATAATTTTGGAAACATTCAAATTCATGATCAAGGTCAGGTCGGATTTCATGCAGATGTAATGAATGATGGAGACTTTGATAAAAACTTTGGCTTTGCTGGATTCTATAGTCAAGATGACCTTACTGTTTCAGGATCAAAAAGACCCATATTTTTTGATATGGAAATCGATGTTCAGAATTTCCTATACCTTGATGTTGCATTAGGTACCAGTAATTTTATGGAATTTGTAAATGGTAAAGTGATTACACCGAGAGATGAAGTTAATGTTTCTCTTGATTATCTTAATGATGCTCCTTATATAGGAGAAAACGATGATAGACATGTAGATGGGTATTCTTCTATTAGTGGAGATCTTAATTTTACTTTCCCAATAGGAGATGATTTTAGGTTAAGAGCAATGCGCATTGAAAATGAAGCTGCTATAGATACTGCGGTGGGAGCATACTTTTTTGAAAACCCTAATTTCCCTAATTTCTTTTCAGAAAGTTTTGATACTGAAAATTTTGAAGAATTATTGTATGGTGTTAGCATATTTGAATTTTGGGATCTAAATGGAGCTATTCCTACAGCCGTAACATTAACCTGGGACGATAATAGCAATATACCTACATTAGCAAACGAAATATCTGATCTTAGAGTAGTAGGATGGCATAGAGAATTAGAAAAGTGGGTGAATCTGGGTAATGCAAATGTTAGTGGTGACCTTAATAGTGGAGAAATTACTTCTGATGTTATTTTACCAGATGATTATGTGATATTAACTTTTGGTTCATCTAATAGAATTCTGGATGGAGATCTTGAGGTTTTTACTGCTGTTTCTCCTAATGGGGATAATGTAAATGATACATTTGTTATACAAGGACTTACAAATTATCCTGATAATGAAGTTTTCATTTATAATAGATGGGGAGTATTAGTTTATCAAAAAGAAAAGTATCACGAAGTACAGGATACTGAAAAAGGTTTTAAAGGTATTTCTGAAGGTAGAGTTACTATTGCTCAAAAAGAAGAACTTCCTGAAGGAACTTATTATTATGTATTAAACGTGCAGGGTACTAAAAATCGTGCAGGATATTTGTACATTAATAGATAAGCTAACACCTAATACAAGGCTACAGTTTTTTCACAAAATGATGTGCCCAGATTTCATATCCTTCGTTAAGATAAAATTTATGAGAAGGATAGTTTGCAACATAGCTATTTAACTCTGAGGCTTCACACCCTCTTCTTTTTGCATATTCATAGATCCAACTAAACACCTTCTTCCCTATTCCTTTACTACGATAGACGTCATCTATATACACATGGTCAGGTTCGCAAGAACGACCTACATAATGACGAGTCATAAACCATAATCCAAAAACACCAATTAACTCATCCTCTAAATAAACTCCCCAACATTCGTAATTCTGATCAAACATTTCTGAAAAACGGTCTAATAGTAATTCATCTGTAAACTGATTATTCATTAATTTTTGAATGAGCGGTAAAGCACTGCTAAAATCAGGTTTTAAAATCTTGTTAAATATTAGATTCATATGTAGATGTATAGAATTTGTTATGAAGTATTTCGTTATTTCTGCAAAAATAATTATACTTTTAACTTCTATTTAAAAAGAAATCATAAAAACATAGTAGATCTAAAAGATTATAAATAATTCAATAGAGTTGCTAAGTTTATTTAGAAAAAAATTCAAAAGATGAAGGATAAATCAGGAAAAATTCAGGATATAATAGATAAAAAGTTTTTAGAAGAACGCAGTGTCTTTCTTTGGGGACAGGTAGATGATAAATCTGCTAAGCATGTTATAGACCGGTTATTATATCTGGACACAATCAGTAATGAAGAAATCAAATTATATATTAATAGTCCTGGTGGCTATGTTACTTCTGGATTTGCAATGTACGACACCATAAAAGCGCTAAAAAGTCCAGTGTCCACAATCTGTAGTGGATTAGCGGCATCTATGGGATCTATACTATTAAGTGTAGGAGAAAAAGGACGTAGGTTTATCCAACCTCATGCAAAAGTAATGATTCACCAGCCCAGTGGTGGCGCCAGAGGTCAGGCTTCTAATATCGAAATACAAGCTTCAGAAATTGTAAAAACAAAGGAATTAAGCGCTAAGATTTTGGCAGACAATTGTGGCCAGGATTATGACAAAGTAATGAAAGACTTTAATCGCGATTACTGGATGGATGCTAAAGAATCTTTAAAATACGGTATTGTTGATGGGATACTTTCTTAAACTTATCTTACTGCATATTTAATATTTTTTTGAAACGATACACCATAACAATAAATTAGTTGATCGTTGTGGGGTATCGTTTTATTTTCTTAAATTACAAAAGCATTTTTTGTTTAATTAGTTTATTACTACCACAACATTTAATTGTTTTTGATTATGCAAAGAAAAAAATTTATTCAACTAAGTACCGCAGGATTAGTTGGGTTATCTTCAGTGTCATTTTCGCACTTCCAATCTAAATTGAGTAAAGATGATCTTATGGGAAAAGGAAACCCCATACTGGTTGGTGAAGGATATAAACTACGTAAAAAAGCACATCAGGCTTTTTTAAAAATGAAAAGCGCAGCTTTAAAACAGGATATTAAACTTAAAGTTGTTTCTAGTTATAGGGATTATGCACACCAGAACCGTATCTGGGAGCGTAAGTATGAACGATATACTGCTAATGGACTATCGCCTATTAAAGCGATCCATAAAATAATAGAATACTCTACTATTCCCGGTACCTCTCGTCATCATTGGGGTACAGATTTAGACATTGTTGATGGTAGTGTCAAACAACCCAGAGATGTACTTTTAACAAAGCATTTTCACGATGATGGCCCTTTTACCAGATTTAAAACATGGATGGATCATAATGCTAGTGATTATGGTTTTCATCTTGTCTATACAAATAAAAAAGGCAGAAAAGGATTTAAATATGAACCATGGCATTTTTCTTATGCTCCTTCCTCTATACCGATGCTCAACGAGTTTAAAAAACTTGATATTAAAACCGAATTACAAAAGACGATCCTTATGGGGAGTTCTAATTTTACTTCAGATTTTATTCAACAATATATGAATGAAAATGTATTGGATATAAATCCTGAATTATTGTAGCCAATACACCTTGGTTTCCCTTGTTTGTATAAATTAAAATGAGACATACTAAAAACAATTTCTATAAGTTATATGTTAACTAAGCCCCTATACATATGAAAAATATAAAATTTTATTTACCCATCCTGATGTTATTATCTTTGATGGTATCCTGTTCAGATGAAGATGTTACAGAAACCTCAGAACTTGAAATGGTTAGTTCCACTGAAGAAATGACGATTTCTGAAGAAATTCTTACACTTGTTAATGAACACAGAGAAAGTATTGGTTTATCAGAATTAGAAAACAATGAAACCGCTGCTGAGTTGGCTAAAGCACACACAGCCTACATGATATCAATTAATGAAATTAATCATGATGGATTCAATAATCGCATTGTTGTGTTACAAGAAGAAGAAAATGCTCGCTTTTTCGCAGAAAATGTAGCTAAATTTCAAAGCGGTGCAGCAACTGTATTAGACAGTTGGCTAAATAGTGAAGATCATAAAAAAAATATTGAAGGTGATTATACTCATTCTGGAGTAGCTGCATTAAAAGATGAAGACGGAAGGCTTTATTTTACCCAAATTTTTCTAAAAAAATAATATAGCTTTCCCAATCATTAAAACAAAAAACAGTTCAATCTTTATTATTGCGCTTGCTCTGATAAAATTTCTTTATTCTGAATCATACACAATAAAGATACCTGATATCCTTTTATTGAATTTACAAGAATTTGTATGAGACAAGGTGGTTTAAAAATAAGTATATTTTTAGGATTAGCGATTGTAGTGTTTGCTTCTGTTACTAAGTGCAGTAATAAAACACACAATCCTTATACGGATAGAGCACAGGATATAAATATATCTACCGATCAGGAAATTGCGATTGGATTACAAAGCGCACCCGAAATAATACAACAGTATGGAGGCTTATATCCTGATAAAAATCTTCAAGATTATATAGATCGGATTGGCAATACACTTGTGAACGCAAGTATAGCAAAAAACAGTCCATATAAATATGAATTTCATTTATTAGCGGATCCTACCTGTATCAATACTTTTACATTACCTGGAGGGCAAATATTTATAACCTATGCTTTACTCTCTAAATTAGATAATGAAGATCAGGTAGCGGGTATACTTGGACACGAAATCGGGCACGTTTTAGGACGGCACTCTGCAGAGCGTATTGCCAAACATGCATATTGGAAAACGATTTCTGCTAATGCATCTGTAGATACAGATTTTGGAAGTTTAACAAAGGAAATTGATCAAAATGTTCTTTTAGACAATAGTAGACTTGATGAATTAGAAAGTGACAAATTAGCAATACAATTTATGATCAATGCTGGCTATAATCCACAAGAATTGATAGAAATTATGAAAACTCTTAAAAATACCACAAATCCTAATCGTATTATTATTCTTAAAAACACTCATCCTAATCCTGAAAATAAAATGGCGAAAATCAGAGATGCTATCAAACACTATAAAAAAGAACAATAAAAAAACTCCGCTTGTGATGAGTAAGCGAAGTTTTTAAGTTAAAAAAATGTTCTACGATTTAAGACAGTTCTTTTAATAAAGCAACAGCCTCGCTAGCATTCGATAATTTAGCATATTTCATTGCTGTAAACCCTTGACCACTTTTTACATTAATTTTAGCCCCTTCGTTTATCAATACTCTCATAATATCTAAGCGATTATAACGAGCTGCATACATTAATGGTGTCATACCTTCTGATGATTCATTGACATCACTACCAAGTTCAATAAATTTTTTAACAGTTTCCAGATCTCCTTTTACTATTGCCATACAGAAAGGACTTAGTTTCTTTGTGGCAAGTTCTTGAGTAAAGGTATTCATAGTGGTTTGCTTGTTCATAGCAAAGCTAACAGGTGCGATGAATAAAATCATCAATGCGATTACAATTGTTTTTTTCATGATGTTGTGAATTTAAAAGTTAAATTATTACAACTATATGACCTTTACACACTGTAATTTGTTACACTTGATAATGACAATAACTTAATTTTAACCTTTGTAAATGAATTAAAAACAATAAGTTAAACAAAAAAAGATATTTTTTGAAATTTCAAATTCCTATCTCTTTTTCCATTCTTAATCAGCAAAATACACTTTGTCATAATAATTATATAATTAAGGAAGAAAATGGGTAAAAAGTACGAATAACTCATTATTAGCTTCACTTCGACCAAAGGTTTGATGATTTTACAGAAAATTGATTGTAATTTTTAGACAAGAAGCAGAAATAACCCAATGATAATTTTGGTTTTTTGGGTACTTGTTTCTGATATTGTATTTTTGATTTTTAATTTATAGAAAACCAATTACTTCTATAAATTAAAAAGCATTACATAAACATTTTTAATTGTCAAAGTACATGAACAAAAAAGTAATCTTAATGATTCTGGACGGATGGGGAACGTCTCCAGATCCTAAAGTATCCGCAATCGATAACGCAGAAACTCCCTATATAGATAGTTTATATAATACATATCCTAATGCTTCTTTACGCACGGATGGATTACACGTGGGATTGCCAGAGGGACAAATGGGGAATAGTGAAGTAGGACATATGAATCTGGGAGCCGGACGAATCGTTTATCAAGATCTTGCTAAGATTAATCTAGCAATACAAAATGACACATTAAAAGATGAGCAAGTACTGGTAGACGCTTTTACCTATGCAAAAAACAATAACAAAAATATACATTTACTTGGACTGGTAAGTGATGGTGGAGTTCATTCACATGTAGAACACATAAAAGGATTATTAGACGCAGCCAATTCTTTTGGATTGGAAAATGTATTCCTTCATGCATTTACAGATGGCCGTGATGTAGACCCAAAATCAGGAAAAAGTCATATACAATCAATACAGAAACACATGGCAACAACCACAGGTAAAGTTGCCTCTGTTGTTGGCAGGTATTATGCAATGGATCGAGATAAAAGATGGGATCGTGTTAAACTAGCCTACGATCTTGTAGTCCACGGTATTGGAGAAAAAAGTTCTGATATATTATCCAGCATACAATCTAATTATGATAAGGATGTAACAGATGAATTTATTAAGCCTATTATAGCACAGGAAAATAATGCTCCTATTGCTACAATCAAAGAAGATGATGTAGTTCTATTCTTTAATTTCAGAACCGATAGAGGTCGTGAACTTACTGAAATGCTATCACAAAATGATATGCATGAATATAATACCCATAAGCTGAAGCTTTATTATGTAACCTTAACAAACTATGATGAAAACTTTAATGATATTAAAGTTATCTACAATAAAGATAATATTACTGAAACTTTAGGAGAAGTAATATCAAAAGCTGGTAAAAAACAAATTCGAATTGCGGAAACTGAAAAGTATCCACATG
Organism: Aquimarina addita; assembly: GCF_039539305.1. Taxonomy (NCBI): domain Bacteria; kingdom Pseudomonadati; phylum Bacteroidota; class Flavobacteriia; order Flavobacteriales; family Flavobacteriaceae; genus Aquimarina; species Aquimarina addita. The sequence continues at coordinate 538,098 of NZ_BAABCW010000001.1, forward strand.
TGACCTTTTTCTTTTCTGGTGGACAGGAAACACCTTTTACAGGTGAGTCCAGAATTCTGAGAAATTCACCAAAAGTAGCCACTTATGATCTTCAACCAGAAATGAGTGCTTATGAATTAAGAGATGCGCTCATACCAGAATTAGAGAAAGAAGAAGTAGATTTTATCTGTCTCAACTTTGCAAATGGTGATATGGTAGGTCATACTGGTGATATGGATGCTGCTATAAAAGCTTGTGAAACTGTTGATATTTGCACAAAAGATGTAGTTACAGCAGGACTAAAACATGGATATACAACCATTCTTATAGCGGATCATGGTAATTGCGAAACTATGATTAATCCTGATGGATCACCGCATACCGCACATACTACCAACCCTGTACCGGTAATTCTGATAGATGATGAACGAATCGAGATAAAAGATGGGGTATTAGGAGATATTGCTCCTACAATACTCGATCTTATGGGAATAAACCAACCAAAAGCTATGACACAGCATTCTTTATTGAAATAAACAAACATATAGATATACGCTTGTATTAAACATCCCTGAAAATTATTTTCAGGGATGTTTTGCTTGTTGATACATTATACTATTTAAAAAAATATGCGAAATTAAGTGTAAAAGATCTATTACGTATATAATTGTTATCATCTCCATCTGGTAAAATATTAGCTGCTCCAATTTCATAGGCAATATCAACCTGAAAAGACCTATCCAATTTAACTCCAGTTGTAAAAATTAATCCCCAATCAAAAGGCCTATACCAATCCTCATTAATATCGTTACCCCAACTTATAGTATCATCTGTTGTAAAGTCAACATCAATAACATCACCGGTTGAATCTACCTTCCCTCCTATACCATAACTTAGATACGGACCTACTCCAGCAAACAATGGAATTCTTCCTATATTAAAATTATAAATAACAGGAATAGGCGCATGAATATACAAAGGGTTTGATTTTATTTCAAAATCAAAGATTGAATTATTTCTTTTATATTGATATCCTTTCTTTATCAGTAATAAAGAAGGTTGTAAAGAAAATTGGCTATTTTCTATCGGGGTCTCTAATAGTAACCCTAATTGCCATCCAATACTCGTTTCTGTATCATCTATAAAACCTAAGGAGTTAAAAGATTCAATGTCACCTTTTTGGTTACTAAAATTAATTCCTCCTTTGATCGCAAAACGAGCACCCTGAGCATAAATGCTTCCGTTAATAAGAAATATTAATAATAAGGTGGCAGTTACATACTTTTTTTGTTTATGTGTTTGGGTTCTCATCTCTAATCTATTTAAAAAGTGTTTCATCAAAAATGCGCTAATATGTAAAAAAACTATTTTTAGTTTATTAAAGCTAAGTTAAATTAATCACGAGATCAGGATCATTTATTTTCAACATATCCCTTTCCAAAACACTTTTTACATTACATATACAATTGATAAGTATACCAAAACATATTCATTAGAAAATATTTTTTATAGTTCTATCGAACCAAGAATATCTATCATTATTCTTTGTAAATTTGCCAACATTAATTGTGATATTATGAGTATTATTCCAAAAACACGTGAAGAGATTGAATTAATGCGTGAAAGTGCACTTATAGTCTCTAAGACACTTGGTATGCTGGCTTCTGAAGTAAAACCAGGAGTTACTACTATGCATTTAGATAAACTTGCTGAAGAATTCATAAGAGACCATGGAGCTGTCCCAGGGTTTTTAGGGCTCTATGATTTTCCTAATACCTTATGTATGAGTCCAAATGAACAGGTTGTACATGGAATTCCTAATCACACCCCATTAGAAGAAGGAGACATCATCTCAATTGACTGTGGTGCATTAAAGAATGAATTTTACGGGGATCATGCGTATACCTTTGCGGTAGGAGAAATTGCTCCAGAAGTATCCGAATTATTAAGAATCACTAAAGAATCTCTTTATGTGGGTATTGCAGAATTAAAAATAGGAAAGCGAGTAGGTGACGTTGGCTATGCGATCCAGAAATTCACGGAAGATGCAGGTTATGGAGTTGTACGAGAACTGGTTGGACATGGATTAGGTCGCAAGATGCACGAAGATCCAGAAATGCCTAATTATGGACGTCGTGGTAAAGGAAAAAAATTTATAGAAGGTATGGTAGTTGCCATTGAACCAATGACCAATCTAGGAACACATCGTATCAAGCAATTAAGCGATGGATGGACAATCTTAACCGCAGATAAAAAACCAAGTGCGCATTTTGAACATGACGTAGCTATTATAGATGGAAAACCGGAAATTCTTTCTACTTTCAAATATATTTATCAGGCACTGGGTATTGAATCAGATGAGGAAGATGCGTTTAGACAAGAACTACTAGCCGTATAATATTCTAATTAATTATTTCGCAGAATTCTATACAAAGACACAGCAAGGCACAGAGATTCAATGAAAAAAATTTTTAAACTCATATTAAATACAATCCCCAGGCCATTGCTTATCCGATTGAGTTATCTGGCAACTCCAATACTTGCTTTCATACTAAAAGGAAAAAAATACACCGACCCTATTGATGGAAGAAGTTTTTCTAAATTTTTACCCTATGGCTATGGAAACCAAAGGGATAATGTACTCTCTCCTTCTACGTTATCCTTAGAAAGGCATCGTTTACTCTGGCTATTCTTACAGAAGAAGACAGACTTCTTCACAACTCCCGCTAAGGTATTACATTTTGCTCCAGAGCAAGCTTTTTATAAAAGATTCAGAGCATTAAAGCACTTGGACTACACCACCACTGATCTTAATTCGCCATTAGCAGATGTAAAAGCTGATATTTGTGATTTACCCTTTTCTTCTAACACCTATGATGTGATCTTCTGCAATCACGTATTAGAACATATTCCGGATGATACTAAGGCTATGAAAGAAATCTTACGCATTTTAAAACCTGAAGGTATGGCTATTTTGCAAATTCCACAAGATCTGGATAGGGCATCTACTTTTGAAGACAACAGTATTACGGATGCAAAGGAACGGGCTAAAATATTTGGACAATATGATCACGTACGTGTATATGGAAGAGATTATTTTGATAAGTTAAGGTCAATAGGATTTAAAGTGGAGGAAGTAGACTTTACAAAAATGTTATCCTCAGAAGAAGTTATTAAATATTGCTTAGCTCCAGGAGAAATTATCCCGGTTTGTTATAAATAGGACATCTTAGTTGTACTCTGCAATTAACTCCATACGGTAGAAAATTCCAGATAAAAATTCTTTACAACACTATCTACTTCAACACTATATCCTTCTACACAAAAAAATAAGTCACAATAATTTTCTTGCTATAGAGCATGTTTAAATAACTATTTTTTTTACATCATCACTTTTGGAGATGAGTGCCAATTCTTTATATACAGGATCATTCTCTATCATTTGAATCAGATTCTTCTTGCATTCGAATTTATTCTTTCTAGCATATCCTTCAGAACATTGCATTGCCAAAGCTGTTTCCTTCATACTTTTTCCATCAAAAAAGGAAGTAAGTACCTCTTTACATTTACAAGTAAGCTTTAAGAAATGTTTTCTGTACAAGAGCTCTTTTTCATCTATTTCTGCAAGATCAACACTTTGTTGTTCAATCTTTATGATTAGCTTATCAATAGCACCACAACAGATCACCTTAAATTTTCTTCTTAATCTATTCATCCATACGTTTTTGCATATCCCATAAAAATATGTATGGATTGAACAATCAATATGAAATGAATCGGATTTTAGTTGTTTGTATAAAATAATGAATCCATCTTGAAAGATATCTTCTGAGTCACTTTCATTCCCCGAATTCTGAATGATAAAACTATGAACTGTAGTAAAATTTTTCTCATAAAATAAATTTAAAATTTTTTGATCCCCCGCTATAATACCATTGAAAATCTTGATTTCATTAACATACCCCATAGTAATGATTTTAAGAATTAATTAGTTGATTTTACCCCTGTTTAAGTATTAACAATTTTCATTCCATTATTAAATAAAACAAGATTTAGTAAAAAAGCATCATAAGGATTTAATACTAGCATGATAGATAGAAACAAAACGGCATTCAATTCAAAAGACGAATAAAATTTAAAATGTAACGTCTTGACTTTCCTATAGTATCCTTTTTTTTAAAGCTCTCCTAAAAATAAATAGGTTTTAAAATCATTAAAAGTAAAAATGAGGGTAAGATCAATATGAATGAGTGAATAAGAATAAATACAGTCTATAACTAATTTATGAGGAATTTCTTGATATTATTCTTGCATATAGAACTACCTTGTAGATAATGATTCAGACTATGTTAAAAAAGCATCTACAAATGGAGGTTTTCGACCCAAGAATATAAAGCTTAAAAAACAAAACGACTTTACTACAAGAATCAGGAAACAAGACTTCTTTCTCTTGATTATATGCACTAGACCCGAGGTAGAGTCTCGAGAAATTCTAATGATTAAATGTCAAATTTATTAGATACTAAAATATTTGATTGCAAAAGCAACTAATTTTCAGGGAAATCATTTACAGAAAGCGTCCGTAATTCCTTTTCCTTACTTTCATAAATAAAATACACCTTTAACTCAGGGTGAGTAGTCAAAAACCGTTTAGACTGTTCTAACCCCATAGACATAAAAGCTGTAGCATAGGCATCTGCTTCCATACACGATGTTGCAATCACCGATACGCTTAATAAATGAGATTGATGAGGATATCCTGTTTTAGAATTAATGATATGAGCGTACCGATTTCCATCTACATCTACTTTAAACTTTCGATAACTACCTGAAGTCGCCATAGCCTCATTTTGTAAAGAAATCACTTTGCTATACGATTGGGTTTGATCAAAATTGGGATCTTCTACTCCAATTTGCCATGGCTTTTGCTTCGCTTTATTAATTCCTTTCCCTCTGATTTCACCACCAATTTCTACCAAATAATGTTCAGCTCCTCTGGATTCTAAAAATTCAGCAAATACATCTACGGCATATCCTTTTGCTAAAGCATTAAAATCTATAAATGTATTCCTCTTTTCCTTTACTATTTTATTATTCTTAATATGCACTTTATCTAATCCAACGGATAACAATAAACTATCAATTTTTAGACTATCTAATGCTTTTACATTTCCTTGAGGTCCAAAATCCCAAGCATTAACTAAAACGCCAATAGTAGGATCAAATACCCCATTAGTCTCTTTATGAATTCTTTTTGAAACATTAAAAACTTTCTGAAAATGATCATCCACTACCACTAATGAATCTCCTTTATTAATTCTGGAAATATCAGAATCCTCTTGATATGTAGACATAGAGGTATTAATCACAGTAATTAAACTATCATATGATTTGGTAAAATCTATCTGTTTTTTATCCATATATTGAACAGAAAAGGTAGTTCCAAATGCATTTCCACTTACATAATTAGTATGAATAACAGGGTCTCTATTACAAGAAAACAAACCTATTATTAACAAAAAAAAAATTGAAAATTGATACATATTATTAGTTCAATTAAGATGTGTTTCTATCAATTGTAATCCAGCATACTCCAATGTATAGTCCTCATTCAAAAAAACAGGTTGGTTAGGATTCACTGCATTTTGCAGACCTACTCCAGCATAATATACTTTGGCTTCTTGTTCTCTAGCGTGTTTTTTAAAAGCTTCCATCCAGACCATATCATAATTATGTGGATTATCGGGATAGGCTATCGCTTTTACTAATACAAAATAACGTTGATTAGAAGAATCAATACAAACAAATTGTGGATGCTTACCCAATGTACTATTGATTGCGATAAACTCAAAACCTTCTTTTTCTAGTTCTGTACCAACAATATTCATTGCTAGATTATGAAGCTCTTGTTTTGTAAGTTTTCTTGCCATAGAAATACAAAGATAGTCGTTGAATTTTTAATTCTAAATATTGATTGAAATTTATTTAAACCGAATAAACTGCCCTTCCTTAAAATAATAGCTGGGGGTATAGATCGTTTCGTTTTGTTTAAATTGATACCATGGTGAAAGATCCGCATCTTCAAAATTCTTTAGCAAACAAATATTCTGTGCAGGTGTATTACCCTGTGCTAACAGAAACAATTTACCCCCTTGATCATCGACAACTTCATCAACAATTATTTCTATATGACCCGGAGTACCAGGGTTTACTAACATATCCCCTATGGTCAGATCATCTATATTCACTTTTGACAGTTCCTGATAAAGTGACAATGTACCTGCATATGTATAAATTAAATTCAAATATTTATAAAAATTCTCCTTAGAATGATTGGAAGTTGCTGTTTTATGGAATGTAACTTTATTTCCATTGATTTTAGGCCTGTATCCTGCTGCATAACCTTTCCAAGAACAATGATGACCAGAAGTAAAGTTAAAACCTATCTCATCTTTTCTATGTTGATCCCATAGATATTCTGCTCTTATCCTCATTAATACGTCTGCACATTGTTGCAATCCATTTTCTGGAACCGGAATATCTAAAATAGCATCATGCCAGTGCTGAGCAAAATATTTAGTATGATCATAATTAATAATAGGTGATCCGTACTCTTTTACCTTATAGGTTCTAAGATACTCCTGAAATGAATTTTTAGCATAAGTAATTCGTCTATAACCCTCAGGGATTAAAACTCTCGATACGATCGTCTCTCCTTTTATATTAATATATACAGGAACTGAGTTTCCCATACCTGTAACCCCCTTAACCACATTAAGCGTCATAGTACCCACTATTGTATTCTTTACCAATAATACAACTATCAATATAACAACGGTAACTATAAGAATCCAAAACTTCTTCATAGATTTTTTTTCAATCTAGTTTTACCTATATAGTAAAAAAACCGATACAATTAATTGCATCGGTTTTTTACTATATATTAATGATTACCTTTCAGTTAATTTTTAACCTCCAAAGTCATCAAATCTAATATTTTCATCAGGAATTCCGAAGTCTTCACCCATTTTCTGAACAGCTTTATTCATTAATGGAGGACCACAGAAATATAATTCTATATCTTCTGGAGATTCATGTTTACTAAGATAATTATCAATCACACAATTATGAACGAATCCTACAAAACCATCTCCATCATCATCTAAGTCATTTTTAACTTTCCAGTTATCCTCTTCTAAAGGTTCAGAAAGTGCCAAATAGAAATTAAAATTAGGAAACTTTTTATCTAAATCATAAAAGTGATCTAAGTAAAATAATTCTCTTTTAGAACGACCACCGTACCAATATGTAACTTTACGACCCGTTTCTAATGTTTTAAATAGGTGATATAAATGTGATCTCATTGGGGCCATACCAGCACCACCACCAACGTATAACATTTCTGCTTCAGATTCATTGATAAAAAACTCTCCGTATGGACCAGAAATAGTTACTTTATCACCAGGTTTCTGTGCAAAAATATAAGAAGAAGCAACACCTGGATTTACATCCATCCATCCATTTTTAGCTCTATCCCAAGGTGGAGTAGCGATACGAACATTCAGCATAATCTCCATACCTTCTGCAGGATAAGACGCCATAGAATATGCTCGCTCTACAGTTTCAGTATTTTTCATCGTCAATGGCCATAATCCAAATTTATCCCATTCTTTCTGAAATTTATCCGGAGTCTCATGCTCTTCAGGATGTGCAGTAATATCCATATCAGCATATTTAATTTCACAAGGAGGAATTTCGATTTGAATATACCCACCTGCTTTATATCCCATATCCTCAGGTATACGCACCACAAACTCTTTAATAAAAGAAGCTACATTATAGTTACGAACTACTTCTGCTTCCCATTTCTTGATCCCAAATACTTCTTCCGGAATCTGTATATTCATATCTTGCTTTACCTTTACCTGACAAGCTAAACGTGCTCCATGCTTTAACTCTTTACGAGAGAAATGAGGTGTCTCTGTAGGTAATGCTTCTCCTCCACCTTCTAATACGTGGCATTCACATTGAATACAAGTTCCACCGCCACCACAAGCCGATGGCAAAAATATCTTTTGATTTCCTAATGTAGATAACAATGTTCCTCCTGAAGCTACTTCAATTTCTTTTTCTCCATTAATTGTAATCTTGACAGGTCCTGAGGGTAATAGTTTATCTTTTGCAAATAATAAAATTCCAACCAATATTAATGTTAAGACCAAAAATGAAATAATGGTAATAACAATTGTTCCAATTGTAGATGCTGCTAAAAATATCATATAAATTAATGTATTGAAACGTTAGTATTTTCTGCTACTTCTTTAGCAGTTTTTTCTTCTACCTGAACAGTATTCTGTTCTTTTTTCTCTTCTTCATCTCCACCTGTCAACATACCACCGAAACTCATAAATCCGATAGCCATTAGACCTGTAAGTATAAATGTAATTCCAAGTCCCCTTAATGGTGCAGGTACGTTAGAATAACGTATTTTCTCTCTAATAGCTGCAATCGCAAGAATAGCAAGAAACCATCCTATACCAGATCCCACTCCATAAACAGCTGCATGAGAAATCGTTGCAAACTCTTTTTGTTGCATAAATAATGATCCTCCTAAAATAGCACAATTAACTGCTATCAATGGTAAAAATATACCCAAAGAATTATATAAAGATGGTGAAAATTTCTCTACAATTATTTCTACTAATTGCACCATCGTTGCTATCGTTGCAATGAATAAAATAAATGTTAAAAAGCTCAGGTCATACTCAATATACTCTGGCCCTAGCCATGATGCCAGTGCTCCTTCTCTAAGAATGTACTTGTCCAGTAAAAAATTCAAAGGCACTGTAATAGCTAAGACAAATATAACAGCTGCTCCTAGCCCAACTGCTGTTGACACCTTTTTAGATACAGCTAAATATGAACACATTCCTAAGAAGAATGCAAATACCATATTATCAATAAAGATTGATTTTAAAAATAATTCTAAATATTCCATTGTATAATTAGTTTTTAGTTGACTATTGATTGTTGATAGCACATTCTTACTTATAACTATCAACTAACAACTGTGAACTGTATCTAGTGATCTTCTATTAATGCTTTATTTCTGCTTCTCTGAATCCAAATAATAATTCCTACAGTAATTAAAGCCATAGGGGCTAATACCATAAATCCATTATTTTCATATCCATAAGCGTATAATCCAGTTTTATCAATTGCATTCCCAAATACTTCAAATCCGAATAGTGTACCAGAACCTAATAATTCTCTAAAAAATGCAACAATAATTAGTAATAAACCGTATCCTGCAGCATTTCCTATTCCATCCAGAAATGATTTCCAGGGTCCATTAGCTAAAGCGTACGCTTCAAAACGTCCCATAATTATACAATTGGTTATAATCAATCCAATAAATACAGAAAGTTCTTTACTTAAAGTGTATGCAAATGCTTTCAAAACCAGATCCACAATAATTACCAGAGTAGCTACAACAATCAACTGAACAATAATCCTAATTTTAGAAGGAATAATATTTCTCATTAATGAAATTACTACGTTTCCTATTCCTAAAACAAAAATTACAGAAATTGCCATTACAATAGAGGGCTTTAACTGAGCTGTAATTGCTAATGCGGAGCAAATCCCTAATACTTGTATTGTAATTGGATTATTATCCGTTAACGGATCTGTTAATAATTTCCTGTTTTTCTTTGAAAATAAAGGCTCTTTTGGCTCTTTAACTTTCACTTCTTCTGTGCTTACTTCGGCCATTTGCTATTTATTTAAAGTTTTGAAATAAGGTTGATACATTCTGATTCCGTTCTTCACCATTGCTGTTACACCATCACCAGTGATCGTTGCTCCAGCCATAGCATCTACAGCATTATCATCCTTTCTTGTATTTTTTGGATCTGCATTTCCTTTCTTTACGGTAATTCCTTTATAATTTCCGGAAGCATCAAGAATACGTTCTCCTATAAAATCATCCCTAAAATAGGCTTCCTTAATATTAGCACCTAACCCGGGAGTTTCACCTTTATGGTCAAAAAATGCTCCTTTTACAGTTTCAAATTCTTTATCCAAAGAAACGTATCCCCAAATTGCATCCCAAAGCCCATTTCCTCTCATCGGTACTACATAATATTCTTGTCCGTCTTTCTTACCTATGAACAAAGGCAACTTTCTTTCATAAGAAGGATCTTGCTTTACTTTATCGTTTTCTTTTTTCACTTCTACATCAAAAGCATCGGTAGTTTTAGTAGCAGTATTTCCTGTAATAATATACTGCTCTTCACCAAAATACTTAGTAAAAAGTTCTTCTGCTTCTTCTGCAGAAACAAATTCATTAGGATCTTCCGGATCTGTAACACCCATTGCAAATAAAATATTCTGTTGTTTCTCTGTACGTTTATTTGCTTTAATATCTTTATCTAACATCGAAGCCGTTCCAGCTAACAATGATCCAACCACTAATACCATAACGATAGCAAAGATGATTGTATATGAGTTTTTATCTGTATTAATCGCCATGACTAAGCCGTTTTAAGTTTTAAACGTTTCATTCTCTTTTTGATGTTACCCTGTACCACATAATGATCAATTGTAGGTGCAAAAACATTCATAAGAAGTATTGCTAAGAATACCCCTTCCGGATAAGCAGGATTAAACACCCTAATCAGTATTGAAATGAATCCTATTAAAAAACCATAAATCCACTTTCCTTTATTGGTTTGTGATCCAGAAACAGGATCTGTAGCCATAAACACAACACCAAAAGCGATACTACCAATAATCAAGTGTTGCCAAAACGGTGTACTCATTAATCCGTAAAACTTGCTCGTTTCTGTAATCCATCCAGCATCTACAACGCCATTAAAAATTAATCCCATAATAGCTGCTCCTGCAAAACCGCTTATTATAATTCTCCAGCTTGCAACTTTTGTATATATTAAAAATGCCGCGCCCAATAAAATAAGTAATGTAGAAGTTTCTCCTACAGAACCAGGAATAAATCCATTAAACATATCTGCATAACTAAACTGTACAGGGTTGCTTTGGGCGAGACTACCTAAGATTGTTTCTCCAGACATTGCATCTAATTGTGATCCTGCTGCTATTTCATTAGTTCTTTCTACTGCTCCGTGAACCCAAACTTTATCTCCTGACATCCAAGTAGGATACGCAAAAAACAAAAATGCTCTTATTGTCAAGGCTGGATTTAAGATATTCATTCCAGTTCCTCCAAATACTTCTTTACCAATGACAACTCCAAAAATTACAGCAATGGCAAGCATCCAAAGTGGAATATCAACAGGTACGATAAGAGGAACTAACATCCCTGTTACTAAATAACCTTCTTCTACTTCATGCCCTTTAATCACAGCAAATAAAAATTCTACTCCCAGACCTACACCATAAGAGACTATAACTAAAGGTAGTATGGTCCAAGCTCCGATTACCAGATTATCCCAAGTCAAAAAGTGTTCAAGAACAGAAAAATTTTGAGGAAATCCGTTTAAAGCAGCATAGTGCTGATAACCGGCATTAAACATACCAAAAATCAAACACGGTATTAATGAGATAATTACCGTATTCATAGTACGTTTAAGATCATCCGCAGCACGCACATGCGCTCCAGAATGTGTAGTCTCATTTGGTAAGTATAAAAAAGTATGGAATGCATTAAATGCAGGCGCCATTTTTTTATCCTTATACTTAAGCTTTAATTCATGTAATTTATTTTTCAAGCTCATAGCCTATCCTATTTCTTTTAACATTAAATCTAATCCTTCTCGTATCATTTCCTGATGTGGTTGCTTAGAAACACAAACAAATTCTGTTAAAGCAAAATCCTCTGGTGCTACCTCATACATACCTAATTGCTCCATAGCGTCAAGATCATTAACCGCACAAGCTTTAAGCAATTGAAGCGGATATATATCTAACGGAAAGACTTCTTCATAATTTCCAGTTACCACAAAAGCACGGTGTTCACCATTTGTATTGGTATCTAATTTATATTTTTTATTAGGGAATAACCAAGAAAATGTCAATGCTCTGGAAGGTGATATTTTATTAAATACAGGCTTATTCCAACCAAAAAACTCATAATCATTTCCTTCTGGAATTACTGTGATACTGGTATGATAGTATCCTAAATTACCATCAGGTTTTACGTTATTACCGGTGAGCACATTTCCACTAATAACTCTAATATTATCTTCATTGACTCCTCCATCATATATGATCGTAGAAACTTCTGTTCCTATTTTAGTTTTATAATATTTTGGTTTCTTTATGGATGAACCAGCTAATGCAATAGTGCGTTCTGCATTGAACCTACCAGTTAAAAGTAACTCTCCTATAATCACTAAGTCATTTGGACTTACCACCCAAACGACTTCTCCTTTATTAATCGGACTTACTTTTGATATTTGCACGCCTACATTTCCTACTGGATGTGGTCCACTAAGCGTATGTAAAACAATATTTTTTAGATCAGAAAAGGGTGAATTTCCTTTTTTATTGATCGAAACATGTACTTGTCCAGCTGTTAACTTGCTAAGTGCGTGCACAGCTGCCTGAAGCTCTTTTTCTTTGCCTGACAAAACATAATCACAATCTGCTGCCAGAGGTGCTGTGTCATATGCTGAAACAAAAATAGCCTTTGGAGCAACATCTGGATTAGCAATTACATCATACGGACGCTGCTTTATGAAGGGCCAGCATCCAGCAGTTAAAAGATGCGACTTTATCTCTTCACTATTCATTGCCTGCACATCTTTCACTCCAAAATCAGTATACTTCTGTTCTTTGTCAGCCAATATCTTGAAAGATAAAATTTTTCTCTTGGCACCGCGAAGAATTTCTACAATTTCTCCACTTACTGGAGAAGGAAAAAGCATCTGTTCCTTAGATTTTGAATGGAAAAGCGGATCTCCAGCTTTAACCTCCGCACCAATTTTAGCAAGCACTTTTGGAACGATACCATGGAAATCATCAGGTCTAATTGCATATACATTACTTTTGATAGCATCCACAGTAACTTTTTCTGCTTCACCAACAAGCTTAATGTCTAAGCCTTTTCTGATACGAATGTCTTTTGACATATGTGTAGTCTATTTTATTAACTAAAAAAATCGAGCAAATTTAATAATTAAAACACGTAAGAAAAAGTCACTACCGTTATAAGATTTTATTTATACTGGTTCTAAATAGCTATTTTTTTTACTTATTAAATATAGTAAATTATTTCGGCATATACTTTGTTTATCTTTACAGCATTAACTATTGTCTTTATGTTGCAAAAAACAAAAAAAATATTAGGGTTTTTTGGATTATTTATTATCCTGTCATCCTATTGCTTAGCACAAGAAATTGTAAAAGAAAAAAGCCCTCCTGATTACATCAGAACAATTCAGTTATTTGGCGAATCTGAATTCTCAGGAACACCTATCCTTCAACTTGGTCAAAAACTTAGTATTAGGTTTGATGATGTTAATGGAGATGAAGCAGACTATTATTATAAAATAGCTCACTATAACTTTGATTGGACCCCTTCTCCCCTGTATAGAAATGAATATTTAAATGGCTTTGACGATATAAGGATTCCTAATTATGAAAATTCATTTAACACCTTACAACTTTATAGCAATTATATTTTAGAAATACCCAATGAGGACACAAAAGGTTTTAAAGTAAGTGGAAATTATATCATCGAAATTTACAATGATGATGATGAAATGGTATTTTCAAGAAAATTTATTGTCTATGAAAATATCGCAACTGTAAAAGTTCTTACTAAGCGATCGAGAGATTTAAAATATATCAATACAAAACAATCAGTACAATTCGAAATAGAATCTTCCAGTGAAATTTTAAAAAACCCTAATCGAACTGTAAAAACCTTAGTCATACCAAATAATGATCTAAATCAAGCAATCACCGATTTAGTACCTCAATTTACGATTGCCAATAAATTAATGTATAAATATGATGTAGAATCCAGTTTTTATGGAGGAAATGAATTTCTTTTTTTTGACAACAAAGAAATAAGATCAGCAACAGCAAATATAAAACGAGCTGAATTACTGGACATCTATCATAATTATCTATATCCGGATGTAGTAAGAGCTAATAGAAACTATACATATAACCCAGATATCAATGGTAGTTTTGTGGTAAGAAATTTACGCGCAGATGATAGTAATACGCAAGCAGATTATGTCTGGATACATTTTTCTTTAGAGTGCTACGAACCATTAGGTGGAGGAGAAATTCATTTATATGGTAATTTTAACAATTACACTTTCGATGAATCCACAAAATTAACATTCGACGAAATAAAAAAAGTATATACTACGAAACGTTTATTTAAGCAAGGATTCTACAATTATAAATATGTATTAGTAAAACCTGATGGAACTATAGACCCGGGATTTATTAGTGGTAATTTTGATGAAACAGAAAATGAATATGTGGTACTTGTATACTACAGAGCCCCTGCAGCTCGCTATGACCGAGTTATCGGAAAGGGCACCGGAAGCTCTATCAATATATCTAATTAATCATAAATCATTTATTAAACAACCACTTATTAGTCACGTATAAATGAACAAGATTTAGTTTATTTTCAACACGACTGTGTCAAATTCTAAAACATCATTATTTTTACCGCAAATTACATTAATCATCATTAATGAATCAAAAGGGGAGGTTTCTTAAAAAATACAGAGGTGCCGAATGCCTTAATTGTCAAGTTCCACTAGAAGAAATTGATAGATATTGTCATCAATGCGGTCAAATTAACACCACAAAAAAATTATCCTTACAGGATTTTTTTATTGAATATTTTTCCAATTTATTTTCCTACGATTCCAGATTGAGGCATACCATGGCTTCTTTATTATTTAAACCAGGTAAAATCTCGAGAGAATATATAGATGGCAAACGAGTCAAATACACCAATCCCTTTCGGTTTTATTTAAGCATTTCTATTATATTTTTTATCATATTTTATAGTACTCATTTAATAATTTCAGAAAACGAACGTAATGAACCTATCCTTTATAACTCATTTGAAAATCAGGATACAGTCATTAATTATACAGAAAAACAATTAGATACCATGTCAGTTTTCGGATCTATTTCGAAACGAATAAAAATGTATAGTGATCACTATGTAAAGACAGAAACAACTTCACCGGATATTGCACTAGACAGCCTTAAGCACAAAAAAAACAACTATACACGCTATTTATACAAAAGAGCAATCAAATTAACAGATCTGAAAGACAAAGATGGCAGCGACCAGCTTTTAAAATTTATTTTTAACAAACTACCTTTATCTATCTTCTTCTTTTTACCAATTTTTGCACTTACTATTTGGATTTTATACGTTCGAAGACCCTTCAATTATATGGATCATTTGATCTTCATATTCCATACACAAACCTTGTTTTTTATATTATTTGGTATTGCTACGATTATAAGTAGGTTATTTGATGCTAAAATTTTTAATAAAATCGCATTCATTTTATTTTTAATCTATTTATTTCTGGCAATGAAAAGATTTTATCAACAAAGTGTAGGCAAAACTATTGTTAAATTTCTGTTAGTGAACATATTATTTTCTATCTTAGCAGCTATCGGAATAGTCCTAATGTTTTCCATTTCAATCTTTTTATATTAGTTTAATATGGTTCAACAAATAACCAGAGGCATCAAAATTTCAGTGGACACCACTTTTGAAGGTACGTTCTTTAAGAACTATAAGATTCATTTTGCCTTTGGGTATCGCATAACTATAGAAAACCAGAGTAAAGATTCTGTACAACTCACTTCTCGGTATTGGGAAATAAAAGACGCACTCAGCAATCATGAAATTGTGAAAGGCGAAGGCGTCATAGGAAAAAAACCTGTGTTAAAACCCGGAGAATCACACACATATAATAGTGGTTGCTTATTAAGCTCCCCTTTTGGAGCCATGAAGGGTCACTACAATATGATTAATTTTACATCTACAAAGAAATTCATGGTGGCGATACCCAGTTTCAAACTAAGTGCTCCTTTTGCACTAAACTAAGCTGGTTTAATAACTCTTACAACTTCTAATTTTATAATTTTATCCTCTTGCTTAATATGACAATATTGACAATGAGAATCATATGTAAATTGATGTTTTTTTGAAATATCAAACTTAGATGTAGCTTTGAAAAGCCCTCTAAAATCCTCTTCCCCACTTTCAGTATATCGAGAAATCTCCATCAAAGATTGTACTTCAGACATCTTTACTGTAAAATAAGCACTACTACCTATTCCAGAGAGAAAATGAGCAGTTTTTGCTAACTCAGGCGGATCAACATTTTTATTCAATACGGGAATTCTCTTATCAAAATAATTTGTAAGATTCTCCTTAAAGACAGAAGCTGGATACGCTTGCAAAACTCCATTCTCCACCTGATAAATTTTAGTTCCCATAGAAGCCTTTTGAACATTACCCAATGGACTTGGTGTAAACAATTTATTGCGTAATAAAGGTATTCGTATTTTAGCCACATCAGTACTTACAAGCAAGGTATCTGTAACAATTCTAGAGCAGTTACTTCCTTCTTTTCTGAAAGTAGAATAAGGTATACTTCCCCTACTTTGTAAATCCAGCACATAAGATAACGCCTTATCATAGTTAATATAATCACATACAGAAGCTACTAAACGACCACTACCATGTGTTTTTTCAGGATGAGACTCTAACCATAGTAAAAACTCTTTAACATTAGACAGCGTTCCATCTTCAGCAAATCGAGCTTTGAAAGGAATTTTTAATTCTACATCTGTACTTGCACTCCGCACCCTTCCTTTTCCAGGAGGTGTTATATACCTCCCAAAATCAAAATAATCAGCATTACCAGTACTATTTTCTATCAAAACCAAGGCAGCATGACCCGCTTTAATAATTCCATTTTTTCCTAAACCCACAAGTTGTAAAAGGTCGTTTACATACTTCTCATCAGAAAAGCGAACAAAAGTATCCGGAAAGGCTAGAGATATTATTTTTCCCGTGTAATTCACACGTCAAATTTTTAAATTAATATTTTTTTGAAAAGTATTGAATTGTCTTTTTAAGCATCACGATATTTTAATGCAGACTTTTTAGAATAAAAGAACTTATTAAGTCTGGAGAGAGCCCTCTCTAAAAGATGGTTTGCTACACAGTTAATGCTTCAAAAACTACTGTATGCACCTCTTGATCCTGCAAATTTTCATAACGCATGGAAACCTCTTCTTCATTTTTAACAATCTGAGTAATACTCCTGGTCTTTAGTAATCCGCGATCAATCCGTAGGTCAATATTTTTATCTCCGATACCCGCATTTTTATGAAAATCAAGTAATACATCTGATGTTAATACATTATTTTGCTCAAAGGTACGGAACCATCCTTCTCGTTTAGTCTTCATCTCACTAGTATACAAGGTTGATGAAGACCAGATATACGTTGTATTCTCTAATTTTTTAAAATGCTTTTTTTCTCCATCCCATACCAGTTCATAAAAAGCTAATTCAGACTGCCAATCAGCAGCAATAATAGTAAAAGGTTCTATGCCGGATAATAGATATGCCTCCATCGCTTTTTTTATATCTTTAGCTTCTAACAAATCTTTAACAACAATCCCTCTACTTTTACTATATGAAGTATTTCTTTTATGAAGTTCAAAACCTCCATTAAGTAAACAAACCATGGTATTATTATCACTTAACCCGATCCACGTACCCCCTGCAACTGCATCTTTAGGAAATAACATTCTAGTCTGATTTACTTTATAAAATTCAGGCAATAATGTTTTACGATTTATAGCTTCATCCCGATTAGAGGTTAAAACAAAACTATTTTTTTGCAGGGGACTTAACGTTACTGTACACATATATTTTTGGGTCGATGTAATATTGCACAACTTACAAAAAAAAAATACAAAACCTATATGTTTAGAAAAGGTTAAAAAAAATGGTACCCTTTATAATTTCCTATCTTTGCTTTTTAAAATACTAACTCACTAAAATAACGCGTCTTACTATGGGAAAAGGTTTTTTTCAAGTTCCAATGGCAATTAATGAACCCGTAAAATCCTATGCTCCTGGCACACCTGAGCGGAAGGAAGTTCTAGCAACCTACAAAGATTTACACAACACTACCATAGATATTCCTCTATATATTAATGGAGAAGAAATCAAAACAGGCGATACCGCTACGATGTCACCTCCGCATGACCATAAGCATATTTTAGGCACTTATCATAAGGCTGAAAAGAAACATGTACAGAAAGCCATTGAGACTGCACTAGAAGCCCGAAAAAAATGGGGAAATCTGGAATGGGAACAACGTGCGGCTGTATTCTTGAAAGCGGCAGAACTGATTGCCGGACCCTACAGGGCTAAAATTAATGCTGCTACTATGTTAGCGCAATCAAAGAATATTTTTCAGGCAGAAATTGACGCTGCCTGCGAGTTTATAGACTTCTTGCGTTTCAACGTAGAATTTATGACTCAAATTTATAAAGATCAACCATCCTCTACTTCTGGCGCATGGAATAGACTAGAATACAGACCGCTAGAAGGTTTTATATATGCAATCACTCCATTTAATTTTACAGCTATTGCGGGTAATTTACCTGCAAGTGCCGCTCTAATGGGGAATACCGTTATTTGGAAACCAAGTGATAGTCAGATTTTTTCTGCGAAAATTATTGTAGATATTTTTAAAGAAGCCGGCGTACCAGACGGTGTCATCAATGTTGTTTATGGAGATCCTGTAATGATTACAGATACTATATTAGCAAGTCCTGATTTTGCCGGAATTCATTTTACAGGAAGTACTCATGTGTTTAAAGATATCTGGGCAAAAATTGGAAGTAATATTCATACGTATAAAACATACCCTAGAATAGTAGGAGAAACTGGTGGTAAAGATTTTATTCTAGCACATGCTAGCGCCAATACAAAACAAGTATCTACTGCCATTATACGTGGAGCTTTCGAGTTCCAAGGGCAAAAATGTAGTGCTGCTTCCAGAGTATATGTTCCAAAAAGTAGTTGGGCTGATGTAGAAAAACATCTAATAGCTGACCTCGCATCATTAAAGATGGGATCACCAGAAGACATGAGTAATTTTATTACTGCAGTAATTCATGAAGGGTCTTTTGATAAATTAACAAAATACATCGATCAGGCAAAGAAGGATACAAATGCAGAAATCGTTGCTGGTGGTGGATATGATAAATCCAAAGGTTATTTTATTGAACCTACAGTAATTGTAACAAAAGACCCAAAATACACCACCATGTGTACAGAATTATTTGGTCCTGTAGTTACCATATTTGTTTATGAAGATACTGCCTGGGAGGAAACTTTAAAACTAATAGATGAAACCAGTGAATATGCTTTAACAGGAGCAATTTTATCAACAGATCGCTATGCAGCTACAGAAGCAACAAAAGCATTACAAAACGCAGCAGGTAACTTCTACATTAATGATAAACCCACAGGTGCTGTTGTAGGGCAACAACCTTTTGGTGGTGCAAGAGCCTCTGGAACCAATGATAAGGCTGGTTCCTACCTTAACTTATTAAGATGGGTATCTCCGCGTACTATCAAGGAAACTTTTGTAACTCCAATAGATTATAGATATCCTTTTCTTGGTGAATAGTCAATAAACAAAACTTATTTTAATTAATCTTAGCAAGTAGGCTTTAAGAAGCAGGATAAAAATATGTCCTGTTTCTTAAAGCTTTTATTTTAAGCTAATCTGATGCTTAGAGAAAATCAATTATTTTAATTTATATTTCAGTGGTTGATATACCACTTTTTTGGTTTCAAAAAAATCTTCCTCAAAATAATCAGACAAATTATATTGTATAGCCTTAGGAAACAAAGCCAGTTCTTCTGTCAGATCTCCACCTTTTAGATATAAAATCCCATTAGTACGCTCGTGTTGACTCTTTTTTGCACTATTCTTACGTACCCATTTCACAAAATCAGGCATGTTAGTAACTGCACGACTAACAATAAAATCAAAACGCTCATCAAAAGTTCCTGCTCTCCTTTGCTCTGCTCTCAAATTAGAAAGTCCCAGTGCTGCTGACACTTCATTAACCACTTTTATTTTTTTTGCAATCACATCAACAAGATAAAATTCAGTTTCAGGAAACATTATAGCCAATGGAATTCCAGGAAATCCACCACCTGTACCTACATCCAGCACTCGGGATCCAGATTTAAATTCCTGGATTTTAGCAATCCCCAAGGAATGCAGTACATGACGTTCATATAAGAACTCAATATCTTTACGAGAAATTACATTGATTTTAGCATTCCATTCAGTATAAAGTTCTTTTAACTTTAAAAACCTTGTTTGCTGTTCATCAGTCAGCTCTGGAAAATATTTAAGTAGAATATTCATTAAGAAACAATTAATGCGCAAAAATACGCGTTACTTTAATATATTTTACCCTTTTTGGGAAGTTAAAAAAATATAAATACTTAACTTTACCACCAATATAAAATAGGATATTACTTCTATTTTTATAGCATGAAAATCATGACAACACCTCAAGTACGATTTAGTAAGACAGATTCAGCAAAGTTCTTTAGAACATTAAATAAGCGAGTAAATAATTATTTCAAAGAGAATAATATAAAAAGGACCGGTAATTGGAAATTACACCTGAAAACCATTACGATGTTTTCGCTTTTTCTTACTCCATATTTTCTTATTCTAACATTAGACATTTCGCAATGGTGGATGTTACTCCTTACCATTATTATGGGTGTAGGGATGGCCGGTGTAGGCATGAATGTAATGCACGATGGCAACCACGGCTCCTATTCTTCTAAAAAATGGATTAACAAATTAATGGGAAGTAGTCTTTATATCATGGCAGGCAATGTATATAATTGGCAAGTACAACACAATGTGCTACACCATACATATACTAATATCCATGGACATGATGAAGACATGGATGCTGGAAGAGTAATTCGTTTTACGAAACATGCAAAATGGATGAAGATGCATAAGTTTCAACAATATTATTCTGTTTTCTTATATGGATTACTGACTTTTAACTGGGCAATCACAACTGATTTTAAGCAAACCAAAAAATACTTGGCTCGTAAACTTGCGTACGGAAAATTACCCAGTCCATTAAAGCAGTGGAGTACTGTAGTAATTACAAAAATCATTTACGTCTTGATCTGGATTGTAATTCCTATGGTGTTTATGGACATTGCCTGGTGGAAAATTTTATTAGGATTTTTTATTATGCATTACGTTGCTGGACTGATCTTAAGCATCGTATTTCAATTGGCACATATTATTGAAGGTACAGAAATGCCACTGCCTGATAATACTGGAAATATGAAAAACACATGGGCTATCCACCAACTATTTACAACTGTTAATTTTTCTACTAAAAATAAACTTGTAAATTGGTTTACGGGAGGATTAAATCACCAGGTAGAACATCATATTTTTCCAAACATAAGCCATATTCACTATACTAAAATTTCTAAAATCGTAAAGCAAACGGCGTTAGAATTTAATTTACCTTATAATGAATACAAAACCACACGTGCAGCTATTGTTTCACATTTCAAGCATTTAAAGGAAATGGGAATGAAACCTGCATTATAACCGTAACTTTTATTTACCAATTAGTAACATGAGTACACAAGTATCAGAAATGAGCATTCAACTATCAGACAGAATTAATCAATTAAAAGCTTCTGCAACTTTAGCAATGGCTGCAAAGGCTAGAGAACTTAGAGGAGAAGGAAAAGACATTATCGGACTCAGTTTAGGTGAGCCTGATTTTAATACTCCGGATTTTATTAAGGATGCTGCCATACAAGCAGTCAATGATAATTATAACTCATACACTCCCGTTGATGGATATGTAGAATTAAAAGATGCAATTATCACCAAGTTTAATAGAGACAATGATTTAACCTATGATCGTTCTCAGATTGTGGTTTCGACAGGAGCAAAACAGGCATTATACAATATAGCTCAGGTTTGTCTTAATCCTGGTGATGAAGTCATATTGCCTTGCCCTTATTGGGTAAGTTATAGTGATATCGTCCAATTAGCAGGAGGAGTACCCGTAGAAGTAGCAACCTCTATCGATACAGATTTTAAAATGACTGCCGAACAATTAGAAAAATCAATCACCCCAAAAACTAAGATGATTTGGTATAGTTCTCCTTGTAACCCAAGCGGATCTATTTATAGTAAGCAAGAATTGAGAGCATTAGCTGATGTTTTACAAAAGTATCCGGATATTGTTGTAGTCAGTGATGAGATTTATGAACATATTAATTATGTAGGTGGACATGCATCCATGGCACAATTTGATGATATGTACAACAGAACGGTTACTGTAAATGGTGTTGCTAAAGCTTTTGCTATGACCGGATGGAGAATCGGATATATTGGCGCTCCTGTCAGTATCGCCAGAGCATGTAACAAGATACAAGGTCAGGTCACTAGTGGAGCTAACTGTATCGCACAAAGAGCTGTAATTACAGCGTTAGAAGCGCCGGTTAGCAAAATCCAATATATGGTGGATGAATTCAAAAACCGCAGAAAACTTATATTAGGACTTTTAGCCGATATTGAAGGGTTTGAATGTAATGAACCAGAAGGTGCCTTTTATGTGTTTCCAGATATATCTTATTTCTTTGGAAAAACCTTACAGGGACAGAAAATTAATAATGCTTCTGATTTTTCTATGTACCTATTAGAGCATGCAAATGTAGCAACAGTAACAGGTGATGCTTTCGGAAATGGAAACTGTATCAGAATATCGTACGCTGCCAGTACGGAACAAATTACAGAAGCAATTCAGAGAATCAAAACTGCAATTAATTAAAATATAATTATATTTTTTTCAGAAGATTTAACACTAAAAAAATCTCTGTAAATTTCTATAAAAAGGAGAGGAGTTGATTTGATCAACTCCTCTCCTTTTTATATATCACGATATCGTAAAAAATAACGATGTAAATGTTTCAAAAACAAACGTACTAAATGAGTTATTTAATTTGAATATCCTCCAATAAAAGAATTTGGCACATCTCCTTTTAACGGTAAATCACACAATTACAACGATTACAGCTAGTTTAAATGAACTGAATTTGACTACTTTACATTTTTTTTTAATAACTTCATCACTACTAACACAAAAAAATCATCACCAATGACAAAAAAATCAACCTACCTTTTTGGTATTGTGTTGACGATTATTATCGGGGCTATTCTAAATTGGTATCTGTGTTGTAATCCAGGGATTATAATAGATGATACAAAAAAAATAGTAGAAGATAAGGTCGTTCCACCAGTACAAGAAGCCGAAGTTATTAATCCTCTATCTATCAAAGATGATACAGGAACTTTTGACTACACCACTAATGATAATATCAATTTTGATGTTTCCAGTAACGCAATACGAACCCCTATTGCTACTACTGTAGATACCGGCATCTTAAAACTCACTAAATATCTATCTACCAATCCCAATAAAACAATTGATATTACGGGATATTATATGAATAGTGAAAATTACAATGGCGCATTACCCAATCTCGGAATTGCACGAGCTACTGCGGTAAAAAACTATTTAATGGAAAAAGGGATTTCATCTAAACAAATCAACGTTTTAGGATCAATCGATACTGAGTTAACATCAAAAGATAATATATTGCTTGGCCCGATATCTTTTAACATCAACACTAAGAAAGAAGAAGATACTGCCAAAGCAGATGATGAATTAAAAGAGCTACGTAAAAAAATCATTGCGGATCCTCTAGTACTTTATTTTGACACTGGTGATAGCAACATTCAATTAACAGCTGCTCAAAAACAGAAAGTATCCGATATTTCCACGTATTTAGACAAAGTGGATGGGGCAAAATGCATGGTCGTTGGTCATACCGACAGCAGAGGGCAACTAGCAAAAAACATCTCCTTAGGTCAAGAAAGAGCAGATGCTACAAAAGCATATCTAGTTCGGAATGATATTTTGGAAAGTAAGATTGAAGCAATCTCTAAAGGTCCTAAAGAACCAATAGCCAGTAATAAAACTAAAGACGGTCAGGCTAAAAACAGAAGAACCGTAATCACATTAAACTAACTATAAACTTAAAAAAATAGAGACATATGAATTGGTGTTTTATAATCCCAGTAATTGTTGGTGTACTATGTGCACTATTAGGATATCTTTTAGGAAGGTTACTTTCTGGAAGCACTACTAACGATACCACAGAACTAGACGCATTAAAGAAAAAATATGCGACACTTGAAACTGATTTTAATGCATGTAAATCAAAACGTGCATCTCTGGAAACAGATTTATCAAAATGCAACAGTGATTTGGCTCAATGTAGATTGGATGTATCAGCTAAACCAGATGTGAGCAATATATCATCCATCAATACTCCTGTAGAACCCCCTGTAACGCCTGAAGTAGCCATTGTGGCATTACCTTTTGATGCTGATGCAGCTAAAACTGTTTTTGGAAAAAAGATAAAACAGGATGATCTTAAAATTATAGAAGGAATAGGTCCTAAAATTGAAGAACTTTTTCATAATCATGATGTCAAAACATGGAAAGCATTATCAGAATGTACTATTGAGAAATGCCAGGAGGTTCTAAATTCTGGAGGGAAACGTTATGAGATTCACAAACCCGGCACTTGGCCTAGACAGGCTAAGATGGCTTATGAAGGTAAATGGGCAGCATTACTAAAATGGCAAGACGAACTTGACGGCGGCAAAGAATAATTTTTTTCAATAAAAAAGGTGATTATAATTAATTCTTATTGATAATCACCTTTTTTATAATTAAACGTTAAATTTTACAACAATTTTTGTGATTTTCTTATTACAAAAATTATCGTTCCAGAAAAGAAATAGAGTAAATTTGCATTTCCAAAACACTATCATATGGTATAATAATACGCTATTGTAAACAAAATCGTAACCCCCATATTATGATCGATATTTTGGAAAAAGAACGTACGGTTCAGAAAAACATACTTGAAATTTTTAAGGAAAATTTTCATGTATCAAAAACGGATGATGAAATACTTAACATCAACCCCGAAAAAGAGTTTGGAGCAAATTCTAACCTTTATTATGAATCTATTTCGGATATATTCTTATTAGAACAAGAACATCAAAAAAAAATTACCGGAAAAGTGAAACATACCATTAAAAAAGTTGCTAAACTTTGGGAGACCACGCCATACTCTCTCTCTCCTATGTAAGGCACTTAAAAAAGATTTGAATATAATCGTTATCGGTTTCTCCAGAAAAATGGTGTTAATAAAATTAGTACTGTAAAAAGTTCCAATCTACCTATTAGCATTAGGAACGAACACCACCATTTACCAAAATCAGGTAATACATCAAAATTATTGACCGGACTTAATTTTCCAAAAGCAGGACCTACATTTCCTAAGGAAGAAGCTGCACCCCCAATAGCTGTTTCAAAATCCAGTCCCAATATACCTAGAACTAATGATCCTATGATAAAGGACAACATATATAGTATAAAAAATGCCAAAACATTATAAACAATCTCTTTAGAAACAGCTCTCTTGTTATACCGCACAGGCAAAACTGCATGAGGATGTAATGTTCTTTTAAACTCTAAAATACCATTACGAATCGTAATCAAATGGCGCACTACTTTCATACCTCCGGCTGTAGAACCAGCAGAACCTCCCAGAAACATTAAACCAAAAAATAGTATTTTCAAAAAAGGTGTCCATACCGTAAAATCTGCTGAAACAAATCCGGTAGTTGTAATAACCGCCAATACCTGAAATAATGCATGACGAAATGCACTCTCCACTTCTCCAAAAACCATCGGGTGATCTATAACCGACATTGAAGGATCAGCTTTTAAATAAATAATTAACGTAGCGACAGCAGTAAAACTAACAACAAAAATCGCATACCATCTAAACTCCTGATCCCCTATAATCTTTTTGAAATTACCTTTAAAGCCAAAATAGCTTAAGACGAAATTCATTCCTGCAAGAAACATAAAAAGAATAATGATATATTGTATCAAAGGTTGATCGTTCCAATAGGCTACACTTGCATTTTTAGTAGAAAAACCTCCAGTAGAAAGCGTACTCATAGCATGATTAATCGCATCAAAAAAATCCATACCTGCAAGCTTAAGAAATAATGTTTGTGCCGCAGTATATCCAAAATAAATCAACCATAATCGCTTAGCAGTATCTGTAATTCTGGGATGTAATTTATCAGCGCTGGGACCTGGAGCTTCTGCAGCAAATAACTGCATTCCTCCTATCCCTAATAAAGGTAGAATAGCCACTGCTAATACAATAATACCCATACCTCCTATCCAATGCGTTAAACTACGCCAGAATAAAATACCTTTTGGGATAACCTCTATTTCGTTTAGAATGGATGCTCCTGTAGTAGTATATCCAGACATGGTTTCAAAAAAGGCATTGGTAAAACCAGGAATTGCTTCAGAAAACAAATAAGGTAAAGAACCACTAAGAGACATAAAAATCCACCCAAAAGTAACGACAATATACCCTTCTCTTTTATTAATAGATTTTTGATGCTCTCTGGTAATAAACATTAAAATCACACCAACAAACATGGTTAGCAGTGATGCTAACATAATCTGGATAGTTACTCCATCTTTATATATAAAACTAATAATAGTCGCTAAGAGCATAAATCCTCCATTACAGAGTAATAAAAGCCCCATAATATGAGTAATGATCTTAAAATTAAGTTTAGACATATTACAAGAACAGTTTTTCTATTTTCTTGATCGACTTTGGCAGACAACAAACAACTACCCTATCCCCAGCTTTGATATAAAAATCACCTAATGGTATCATCCCTACATCATCCCTTATGACACCCGCTATAATAGCAGACCTGGGGAAATCAAGATCTTTGATGAGATTATTACTTACCTCAGAAGTAGGTTTTACTATAAATTCTAATAACTCAGCATTCATATTATTAAGCTTTGTCATCGCTACTACTTCTCCTTTTCTGATAAATCTGAATATATTATTGGCTGCTAAAAGTTTTTTATTAATCAATGTATCAATCCCTATAGAATGTGACAATTGAAAATAATCCATATTCTCTACTAAAGCAATGGTCTTGCGAACTCCTTTAGACTTAGCTACCAAACAAGACATTATATTGGTTTCAGAATTACCAGTTACCGCGATAAAAGCATCCATCTCATCAATATTCTCTTCTTCTAGTAATTCAACATTACGACCATCTCCATTTATAATTAAGGCATTAGGAAGATCATCTGCCAGATCAAATGCTTTATCTTTATTATTTTCTATTAGCTTTACCCTGAATTTATGATCACAAAGATCACAAGTGGTTTGATGCCCGATTTTACTTCCTCCAAGGATCATTACCTTTTTAATCTGCTCTTTGACCTTTCCGGTTAACTTATATAATTCATCCACTCCCCCTTTAGAAGTCACAAAATAAACCTGATCTCCTTCTTTAAATTTAGTGTCTCCACGGGGAATGATTGTATATTGAGTTCCTGTCCGTTGAATAGCTATCGGCATAAAATGGAGTTCAGGAAAAACCTCAGCCGCTTGTCTAACAGTTTTACCCACAAAAAGTGCTTGTTCTGACAGGGTAGTACCTACCATAGTCAATGCACCTTTTTCGAATTCATAACTATCACTAAATGCGGATTGATTGAGTAATAATTCTATTTCACTCGCTGCAAGTGCCTCAGGTGAGATCAATTCATCAATACCAAACTTAATAAATCCTACTTCTTCTTTATTTTCTATAAATTCAGAATTAGAGATTCTCGCAATGGTTTGTTTTGCTCCTAATTGTTTTGCTAATACACATACTGTAATATTTGTAGTCTCGCTGGCTGTAACACCAATCACCATATCTACTGTTTGTACTTTTGCTTCTTTTAGGATCGCAATAGAAGTAGCATCTCCTTTAATCACGCGTATATCTAGATGGCTATCCGCATAACTAAGACACTCTTTATCCGGATCAATGAGAGTAATATCCTGAGATTCAAATGAAAGTAATTTTGCCAAATGAAATCCTACTTCACCAGCTCCGGCAATAATAATTTTCATCTATATTTTTTATTATGTATCATCAAACGACACTATTAAATAATAGCAATATAGCTATATGGTAAACGCAATTCACTATTTCTATATAATAAAAAGCCCACAAAGATAGTGCAAATTGATAAAATGGTGAAATTATTGACGAATCATAATAAAGTTATTAGAATACTGGTAACAGAATTATTTTTCGATTTTTAAAATCATATTTTTTGATTTATCATTGTCAGGATCCATTTCTAATGATTTTTTATAGTTTTCTAAGGCAATCTCTTGTTGTTTATTTTTATAATAAGCGTCTCCTAAACTACTATATGATTTTCCAGAAGGAAATTTTGTGACCATAAGTTCATAAATCAGAATTGATTTATCCACGTGATTCTCACTTAAAATCCTCGATCCCAAATATGCTAATGTTTCCTCTGATTTTGTTGGTAATTCTGAAGTTAATAATTTAAGAATTTTAATAGCATCTATATTCTGATCTCTTTCAAATAATTTATAGGATAAACGAGCCAACTCCCATTGATTTGAAAAATTATAAACATCTGGACTATTTTTCTTTAATATTTTATATTGTTTAATACCCTCATCAACATTAGTATATGTTTTCTCTCTAATAGTTAGATAAATAGATTTTTGAGGCACTTCATAAGGTTCATCTTTTAATATATGTGAAATAGCATCAACTATTTCTACAATTTTCAAGCTTTTATTATTAGTCATTAAGATTATAATCAAATCCTGTTTAAGATCGTAACGAACCAAAGATTCATAACTAAGTGAAGAACCGTGGTGTTCATATAATGCCAACGCTTCATTTTGAAACATTCCTTGACCTAATGCAGACTCGCCTTCTTCCATATATTTATCAAAAAGAATATATAACGATTCTTTAGAAATTAGTTGGTATGATAATAAATACTTTGTCCATTTTGATAAATCATCAATTGAAGGACATATCCAGCCCGACATTTTCAATTCTTGTTCATCATCATTGATATTACTATTATTAAATCCTCTTACAAAATTTGGGTTTTGATATTGATGATCGATAACAGTATTGTTCATCCCTATGGGTTGTAAAATTTTTTGTTCTATAAACTGATTAAAAGTTAAACCTGATATTTTCTCAATAATTCTTCTTTGAAGAAAAATATTATTATTACTATATAAATATCCGCTTCCTACCTCAAAATCCAACGCGCTAAGGTTTTTTAAGTTTTCATAAATATCATCATCATTCTTGACTTTATCCCAATCGATCAGTGGCAAACCACTACTATATTGTAATAAGTGTCTGATAGAAACCTTATCAGACCAATCTGGCAAACCCAATAGATACTTTGAGACTTTATCATCTAAACTGAGTAACCCTTTTTCTTTTAACATCATAATCCCTACAGAATTAAATTCTTTAGCAATTGAGCCTATATCAAAAAGAGCATTTCTATTAAGCTTTTTATTTTTTTTTCCGTCTGTATAACCTTTTTCGATCCTGTATAGCGTTTTATTATTTTTAATAATCAACACATTACCATTAAAAATCCCCCTATGGTGACACACATTTATTAATGAATCAATTTTTGCTTTATGATTATTTTGAGCATTTAGTTTGATTGTAATTACTAATAAAAAAATAAAAATGGTACTGAAAATTGTCTTACACATAATACATAATGATTTAGTATTAAGACAATTCATTTTTTTGATTTGTTACACTTTGAAAATAAAAAACACGAAACTTCTGGAATCCATAAGATCAATTAGCTCGTGTTTCGCAATCATATTAAGAGACTAAACTTTCTTCAATACCTTTAGCACCTCCAGATAAAAAAATAACTAACTACAAAAGTAAATACAATGTATTGCAAACACCATCCATCAATAATATGACTTAACTTTGATATACCTATTAATTAAAATATTCACATTTAACTTTCATTGTTGGTTATACCTCAATTGAAATTATTAAATAAAAAATATGAATAAAATAATAATGAGTTTACTATTAGTACTACTCTTTTGTGTATCAATAAACGCACAAACTAATGATGTTACGATAAAAGTACTTTCTGAAAGTGAAAGTATACCTCTACCAGGGGCTACTGTTTATTTTGAAATGCTGGCAAAGGGAGCAGCAACTGATATCGATGGTGTTGCCCGTTTCACAGGAATTCCTAATGGTCAGCACGCAGTAAACATATCATACATAGGCTTTGAAACTATACAAACAATTATAAATATCCCTGCTGCATCACCAATCACTTTTTCGTTGATTACTGATGGGAATACACTGGACGAAATTCTCATACAATCCTCAAGAAGTACAAGAACTATTAGAAAAATACCAACTCGGATCGAATATATTGGAGGTGAAGAGCTAAGTGAAAAAAATATGATGAACCCTACAAACATCTCTATGGTACTGCGTGAAAGTACAGGAATACAAATGCAACAAACCTCCTTAAGTAGTGGTAATACTAATATTAGAATACAGGGGCTGGATGGGCGGTATACACAATTATTAAGAGATGAGTTTCCTTTATATGGTGGTTTCTCCAGCGGCTTGAGCATATTGCAAATCCCACCACTAGACTTACAACAATTCGAAATAGTAAAAGGAAGTTCTTCAACATTATATGGAGGTGGTGCCATTGCAGGTCTGGTCAATATGGTATCAAAAACACCCGATTACGATCCATCTTTGGAAATAATGCTGACACAAACGCATGCCTTGGGAAGTACTGCCAATGCATTCTATAGTAAACGAAATAAAAAATACGGAGTGACATTATATGGATCTGCAAATTATCAAAAGGCATATGATCCCGAAGATGACGATTTTAGTAATCTCCCTGAAACTAAAGCTATTTCTATAAACCCTAAACTCTTTTATTATCCATCAGACAAAACTACCTTTTGGTTTGGAATCAATGGTACTTATGATGATAGAACTGGTGGAGATATAACTGCTATCAGAGATGGAGAGAATGGGATCCATCAATATACAGAAAAGAATATCTCTAAACGATTAAGCACACAAGCCGTATATACCACTCAGATAGATTCTATAAGTTCTCTACATATAAAAAATAGTGTCGCTTTTTTTGACAGAGACCTTACCATTCCTGATCTTACTTTTGCCGGATCACAATTCAACTCTTTTTCTGAAGTAAATTACCAAAAACAAAAAGAGACTACCGATTGGATTTTTGGAGCTAATTTGTACACTGTCAATTTTAATGAAAGTGATCAAAACTTACTAAATAGAGATCAAAAAGACGTGACGATTGGAGTTTTTGGTAAGAATATTTTAGATATTTCTGATCACTGGAGTTTAGAAACAGGCTTACGTACAGATTTTGCCAATGATTGGGGTACATTTGTTTTACCAAGAATATCTATACTGTATAAAAACAAAAATGGATTTTCGAGTAGACTTGGTGGTGGTTTAGGCTATAAAATTCCAGATATTTTTACTGAAGAAGCGGAGCTCATTAACTTTAACAATGTACTTGCTATCGACAAAGATATGTTAGAAGCGGAGCGTTCTTATGGAGTCAATATTGATTTTAACTACAACACCTTATTATTTGATACCATTGAACTTTCTATCAACCAATTACTTTATCTAACTGCTATTGAAAATGGACTACTCCTTACTCTAAATACGGCTGACTTTTTTGAGTTTGAAAATGCAACTAATAAGATTACAAGTACAGGTGCAGAAACTAATATTAAATTTAGTTATCAGGATTTTAGATGGTTTTTAAACTATGCCCTTATCGATACGCGTCTGACCTATCTGGAAGGCAATCCACAAAAACCATTAACAGCAAAACATAATGCTGGCAGTGTGATTATGTATGAATCGCCCGTCTGGCGATTTGGTTTTGAAACCTATTATACCGGCAAGCAATTCTTATCTGATAATACACAAACTATGGATTTTATAACACTGGGGTTCCTGGCGGTACGTAATTTTAAGTGGGGTAGTATTTTTACAAATTTTGAAAATTTTACAGACAGAAGACAAAGTAGGTTTTCCCCATTAGTACTTCCGCCCAATGATAACCCAACATTTCCAGAAATCTATGCCCCTACAGATGGATTTATTTTTAGCCTAGGAGTCATCATCAAACCATTTGGAAATGAAGAGGAACATCATTAGAGATAATTATCATTATTACTCAAAATTTGGCATCAATAGTCTGCAAGGCAATTTAATTCATTTTTTATAGTAATTTTAGATTTAAAAAACATGGTATAGCTAGGCTATACATCCATTAAAAAAGAAGCAAATTTTATGAACGATGATAACACAAAACCTGCAGCTACCGTTTTTGATACGATTATTATTGGTTCAGGTGCTGCAGGACTATCTGCTGCCATTTGTTTAGCCCGTTCCGGTCAAAAAGTATTAGTCCTCGAGCAGCACGATGTTCCCGGAGGATGGTGCCATAGTTTTTATTTACAAGGGTATCGTTTTACGCCAGGCGTACATTATATAGGCTTATTAGACAAAGGAGAATCTACAGCCACGTTATATGAAGGATTAGGAATTGCCAATGATATATCTTTCTTTAGGATGAACTCCAAAGCTTATGAGCATTGTTGGATTGGTAATAAACGTATTGATATTCCTGCTGGATTTGATCATACAGCCCAAGCTTTATCTAAGCTATTTCCTGAAGAGAAAAAAGGGATTTCTGCATATTTGGATTTAATTAAAACCGTTACGTACGAGTTACAATTAGTTCCTAAGACAAAAGGATTTTGGGAATTTCTAACAATTCCATATCGCACACGACATATGGGTAAGTATAGCATCTTTAGTCTAAATAAAGTTATAAAAAAGTTTATAAAAAACCCCGTACTACGTGCGGTGCTCAATATCCAAACTGGTGATCATGGATTATCTCCATCCCGAGCAAGTTTTCCTTTACATGCTGCGGTGATGGGGCATTATGCCAGTGGCGGGTATTATCCTGCAGGCGGTGGAGGTGCATTGGTAAAAGCAATGACAAAAGCCATCAAAAGACATGGAGGAAAAATTAAAACCTCTCAGAGAGTAAAAAAAATTCTTTTATCAGGTGAGAAAAAAAAGAAAGCTATTGGTATAGAACTCCAAAATGGAGACAAAATAATGGCAAAAAATATTGTGTCTAATGCAGATCCAGGTAAAACTTTTCTGGATATGGTGGGTATTGAAAATATAAGTAAAAGGCTAGCAAGAAAACTCCAAACCACCAAGTATTCCTGTACTTCACTTATGCTTTTTGTCACTGTAGACATGGATGTTCGTAAAGCCGGACTTGATTCTGGAAATATATGGATGATGGAACATGAGGATCTTGATCTGGTCTTTAGTCAATCCCTACAAAAAGATATTCTATCAGGCGACACATTTCCCGGTATGTTTATAAGTTGTACTACGCTAAAAGATCCTATTAGCTTTGATGGCAGACACCATACTTTAGAAGCAATAACTTTTATCAATCATGAAGCATTTGATTCTTTCAAAAAGGAAAAAGATCGCCGTTCTGAAGCGTATTTGATTTTCAAAGAACAACTCACTAAAAAAATGATCAAAACACTAGAAAAAGCAATTCCTGATATTAGTAACCATATCGTTCAGAAAGAATTAGGCACCCCTATCACTAATGAACATTATATCAATACGACTCATGGTTGCGTGTATGGTACTGAAAAAAGTATGTGGCAGATCGGTCCCTTCTCCTATAAATCAAAAAGTGAAATAGAGAACTTATATTTATGTGGCGCAAGTGTTTTGTCACACGGAGTTGCAGGGGCTGGATATTCTGGCGTTGAGACAGCTGCTAAAATTTTGGATTGTAGTCAGGATGATTTACTACATAAGGATACCACTCAACATATTCATATCTATGAAGCGGAGGATCATAGTGAGTATCCAGATTGGATAAAAGATAAAATAAAAAGTAAGAGAGATCGCGTAGCGAATCGGGTAAAATAGTTTTATATTGAATAGAAATTCGTGAATAGTCATATATATATTATTAAAACATTTTTGAGCACTAAATCAATACAAACAAAATAATAACAGTGGGGTATGATTCGTAAAAAAGATAGCAACACTACTTGTATCAAGTAAACCCCTTTTTTATTTTGACTGATACGCACTCAAAAAACACTGTACAAAAAAATCAAAAATTAAGGCATAAAACAACAAAGTAAAGATCAGTTCGATATCAAAAATGTATATTTGCCTAAATTTTTTTTGAATGTCTAAAAAAGTAACTCCATATAACGATACGAATAAGACCAAAAAAGAACAGGTTACTGAGATGTTTGATACCATTTCAGGTAATTATGACGGTCTTAATCGTGTTATTTCTTTTGGTATTGATATCAAATGGAGAAAAAAGGTAGTACAATTAGTAGCAAACACAAAACCTGAAAAAATATTAGATGTAGCTACGGGCACAGGTGACCTGGCAATTAACTTAGTAGAAACAGGAGCTTCAGAGATAATTGGATTAGATATTTCTGCAGGAATGCTGGAAGTAGGAAGGGATAAAATTCAGAAAAAGAAACTGAATTCTGTTATCACGATGGTATTAGGAGACGGAGAAAGTCTTCCATATGAAGACAATTATTTTGATGCAATTACTGTTTCATTTGGAGTACGTAATTTTGAGCATTTAGAAAAAGGATTAACTGAAATCTATAGAGTATTAAAACCTGGAGGTATTTTTATTGTTTTAGAAACGTCTATCCCCACTAAAGCACCTTATAAACAATTCTATAGATTTCATAGCACTAAAATATTACCATTAATTGGTAGATTGTTTTCAAAAGACAGATCAGCCTACTCATATCTTAGTAAAAGTGCTGCGGCTTTTCCTTATGGAAAGGCTTTCAACAATATTTTGCAAAAAATCGGGTTTATAGAAGTCAAGGATAATCCGCAAACTTTTGGTGTTGCAACTATCTATACGGCCTCAAAATAGTATTAAATAAACCAAAAAATACTAAAATAGCATTTATTGCACGTATTATTTGGTCATTAAATAGAGAATAAAAAACGGATGAAAAGACTTTTTATCGCATTGACAATTATCATATGTACTCAACAGGTGAGTGCGCAATGGCTTACGAGAGAACGAGTTCAGAATCTTCAGAATTTTGATAAACCCAGATTAAGTTGGGGTTACATTCTTGGTTTTAATAGCTATGATTTTAATTTTGATTATGCCGCTGATGCTTCACAAACAGATATTCAGGTAGAGCAAAGTTTTGTAACTGGTTTTAATGTAGGTCTTTTGGGGAATCTTAGATTAAATGATTATCTTGATCTTAGATTAGAGCCAATGGTCACTTTTTCTCAAAGAAATTTAACCTTTACGAATCCAGATTTTAATAATGCTGCAGAAGGTTTTAGAGAAGTAAAGTCAACCTATATCCATGTACCATTGCTATTAAAAGTATCTACTAAAAGATTAAATAACTTTAAACCCTTTATTGTAGGAGGTATATCTACCTCTCTTAATTTATCCAGTAATCAGGATAATCCAGAAGATAATAGCGTAGGTACATTTAGAATGAAAGATCAAACCAGTTATTATGAGCTAGGTTTTGGAATCGATTTTTATTTATACTATTTTAAATTTACTCCTTCTATACGAGGTGTATTTGCTATGTCTGATGAGTTAGTGAGAGATAACGATCCAGAGAGCCCTTATACATCTACTATTGACAAGATGTCAACACGAGGGATTTTTATTAATTTCACATTTCAATAGTTTATTTCGTTAAATAAATTACCTCTACCCGGAAGGGGTACAAAATATCAAACGCAAGACTACTTTGCTACGAGAGTCAGGAAACAAGACTCTTCTATGCTGATGCTATATGCTACACCAAAGGCAGAGACTCTAGCGGTTCTATTAATTAAAAATAGAGCTACCCTCTTCTAAATTCATTTAAGACAATGGCTGCAGCAGTTGCTACATTGAGACTTTCTGTCTTCTGCATATTCCCAAACTGTGGAATGGTAATTCTGTGAGTAACCAAATTTTCTATTTCTGCACAAATACCATTAGCCTCATTTCCCATAATAATTACCCCATCAGTGGGTAAATGTTCCGCATATATACTATTTCCATCCATAAACGTTCCAAAAACCGGAACGTCTTTTTTCATATCTGAAATAACTGTTTGCAAATCCATATATCTAATGTGCACTCGCGTAATAGAGCCCATAGTAGCCTGAACAACTTTTGGATTATAACAATCTACTGTTTGCTCTGAACATATTAAATTAGTAATCCCAAACCAATCACATAAGCGAATGATTGTCCCCAGATTACCTGGATCTCTAATATCATCTAACATAAGTGTCAAGCCCTTAGTTTCAAAATCGTTAACTTTAGGAATATAAAATATAGCTAGCGCCACTTGCGGGGTGCTTAAAAAGCTAATACTCTTTAATTCATCTTCTGTACTTATAAAAGTAAGATTTTCTGGAGTTTTAAAGTGAGTAGCTTCTGTTGTAAATATAGAATGAAGCTTTAGATCAGCATCTATCAATTCTTTAATCACCTTTTTACCTTCAGCAACAAACAATTCATGTTGTTTTCGGTACTTTTTTTGATGTAAACTCTTTATTAATTTCTTTTGGTTTTTGCTAACCATACAAATAATGTATTTTTGACACAATAATAAATCCGTATTGAAACACTTTTTTGCAAAAATAGTATTTGTTATAATAACTACAAGCTTTTTAATTTCGTGTAGCACGGTTAAAAGAGTTCCGGAAGATGAATTCTTACTGGAAGCAAATGAAATTTTTGTTGACAGTGTTAAAAACAGTGATATCAAGTTGAAAAATCAACTATATCAAACAGAAAATGCGAGATTACCACTGCTAAGAACCCCCCTACGACTACATATTTATAATCTTGCCAAAGAAAATCCTGATAGCTCTTATCAAAACTGGTTACAAAATAAGCCCAACAGAGAACAGAAAATGATTAATTTTTTGTCCAAAAAACAAGTAGACAGACTAGGGGTAGGTTATACTGGATTCAATAATTGGCTTAAAAGTACTGGTGAACCTCCGGTAATTGTAGACAGTACAAAAGCAAAAAGATCAGAAAAAAGACTAGAGTCATACTACTGGAATAATGGTTGGTTCAATGTAGAGGCTGATTATAAAATTATCCAAGAAAAAAATCAAAAAGCAACCGTAGCATATTACATAGAACCACACAAACCTTATTTTATAGATTCTCTTAACACTAAAATAGAATCAACCGTTGCTGACTCCATTTATAGAGTCCATCTCAAGGAATCAAAAATAATATCAGGAAATCAATACAGAACATTAGATCTGGAAGCAGAAAGAGAAAGAATTTCTTCACTTTACAGAAACTCAGGCCTATATCATTTTGAAAAAGAATTTATCAAATTTGATGCTGACACCGTAAATACAGATAAAAAAGTTAATTTAAATTTATTAATTAGCAATAGACGGATTACTGAACAAGATATTACTAAAAAAATCCCTTTTCAGATTCATAACATTAGTAAAGTAAATGTTTTTACTGATTACTCTTATGCGAATAGAAATAAAACGCCAAATGATAGTGTTTTTTATAAAGGATATAATATCTATAGTTATGACAAACGAAAATATACGCGTAAAGCAATTACGAATTCTGTATTAATTGCGCCTGGTGAAGTTTTTAGAGATCGTGACAAAACGCGCACCTATAATCAGATTAGCAACCTGAGAACTTTTAAGTATCCTAACATTAGATATGAAGTTGACCCTAACGATCCTGAAGGAACAGATTTAATTGCCAGCGTATTACTTACTCCTCGAAAAAAATATAGTGCCAATGCGGATTTTGATGTATCTACCTCTAATATTCAGGCTTTTGGACTAGGGTTTGGAGGATCTTTTCTAATCCGAAACGTTTTTAAAGGTGCAGAAATTTTTGAAGTTTCTGCAAGTGGAAACATTGGTTCCTCTAGAGATCGGGATGATTCTGAAGATGCCTTTTTTGATATTACTGAAATTGGATTAGATCTTAAGCTATCATTTCCAAAAATTATTTTCCCTTTGGACATAAGTAGTATTATACCTAAATACATGTCACCAACTACAAACCTTATTGTGGGTCTTAGCAGTCAACAAAATGTGGGTCTTGATAAACAAAACGTATCCGGGATATTTAACTATTCCTGGAAACCTTCAACAAAATTACTTAATGATTTAGATTTAATTAATGTACAATATGTGCGAAATCTAAATACCGCAAATTATTTTAATATCTATTCTAATTCTTATTCGTTACTAAATGATATAGCGACAGATGTTTTAGATAGTGACTCTGCGCTTCTTAATCCAGATTCTGGTAACTTAATTATTCCAGAAGGTGCAAACGCATTTATTCAACGATCTTTAGGTGAGAATCCAGATGCAGATTTAACATCAGATGATATAGACGAAATCGATGATATTAATGAAAGAAAAGAAAGACTTACGCAAGACAACTTAATTTTCACCTCTAATTATACATATACAAAAAACAATAGAGAAAATATCTATGATGAAGATTTTTCAATATTCAAATTTAGAGTAGAGCTTGCAGGAAATGTATTAAGTACAATTTCTAATTTAGCAGGACTAAAACAAAACTCTAATGAACGTTTTGAATTATTTGGAGTAGAATTTTCTCAATATGTAAAAACAGAAATAGACTATATCAAACATTGGGATTTAGGTCAAAAAAGTGTAATAGCTGTAAGAGCCTTTGGAGGTATAGCAATCCCGTATGGCAACGCTAATAATATTCCTTTTGCCCGAAGTTTTTTTGGTGGTGGCCCTAATGATAATCGTGCCTGGAATCCTTATGATTTAGGACCTGGAAGTAGTGGTAGTAAAAATGAATTTAATGAAGCTAACATGAAAATCGCCTTGAGTGCAGAATACAGATATAATATTCTGGGATCCTTAAATGGGGCATTTTTTATAGACGCGGGAAACATCTGGAATGTTCTGGATAATGTAGAAGAAGAGAACGCAGTATTCTCTGGATGGGGAGACCTTCAGGAGCTTGCTGTCGGTACAGGAATTGGTTTTAGATATGACTTTGATTTTTTTGTAATACGTTTTGATTTAGGATTTAAGACATTCAATCCTGCTAATGATGAAGACCAAAGATGGTTTAAAGGCTATAATTTTTCTAAAGCAGTTCCAAATATACAGATAAACTATCCTTTTTAAAAAGAGTACACTTGTTTTCAAGTTAATTATGAAATCCTTTTCCGTATAAATTTACTATTTTTGTAAGCTTATTAACTAAAAGCAAATTATGACACACAACATTAAACCAGGAGTTGCTACAGGAGATGAGGTTCAAGCTATTTTTAACCATGCTAAAGCAAAAGGATATGCTTTACCCGCCGTTAATGTAATTGGAACCAACACTATTAATGCTGTTTTAGAAACTGCGGCTGAGTTAAACTCTCCGGTAATTATTCAGTTTTCTAATGGCGGGGCCCAATTTAACGCAGGAAAAGGGCTTTCTAATGAACATCAAAAATCTGCTATAGCCGGCGGTATCTCAGGAGCTAAACATGTACATTTAATGGCAGAAGCCTATGGTGTACCCGTTATTTTACATACGGATCATTGCGCTAAAAAATTACTCCCGTGGATCGACGGACTATTAGATGCCGGAGAGCAATTTTATAAAGAAACAGGAAAACCTTTGTATAGTTCTCATATGATTGATTTATCAGAGGAGTCTATTGAAGAAAACATTGAAATCTGCAAAGAATACTTAGCCCGTATGAGTAAGATGGGGATGACATTAGAGATAGAACTTGGTATTACTGGTGGAGAAGAAGATGGTGTTGACAATACTGATGTTGACGACTCTAAGTTATATACACAACCAGAAGAAGTCGCTTATGCCTATGAGGAGCTAATAAAAGTAAGTGACAAATTCACTGTTGCTGCAGCTTTTGGTAATGTACACGGAGTTTACAAACCAGGAAATGTAAAATTAACACCAAAAATTCTTAAAAATTCTCAAGAATTTATTTCTAATAAATTTGGTGTAGAACACAACTATATTGATTTTGTTTTTCACGGAGGAAGCGGTTCTACTGTTGAGGAAATAAGAGAAGCTATTGGATATGGAGTTATTAAAATGAATATTGATACGGATCTTCAATATGCATTTGCAGAAGGTATTCGGGATTATATGACAAGTAAAATTGATTACTTAAGTGCACAAATAGGTAATCCTGATGGTCCAGAAGAACCTAATAAAAAATATTACGACCCTAGAAAATGGTTAAGAGAAGGAGAAATCACTTTTAAAAATCGTTTAAAAAAGGCTTTTGAAGATTTAAATAATGTCAATACGTTATAACTGATACAACTAAGCTGAAACTCAAAATTTTATGAGTTTCAGCTTTTTTAATACACTAGATTTATGGCTTGGTTTAAGAGAACACAAAAAGGTATACAAACTGCTACAGAAGACAAAAAAGATGTACCAAAGGGATTATGGTATAAGTCCCCTACAGGAAAAATTATTGATGCAGAACAATTAGAAAAAAATTTTTATGTAAGTCCTGAAGATGGATATCACGTAAGAATTGGCAGTAAAGAATATTTCGAAATTCTCTTTGACAATAATAAATTCAAAGAACTCGATCCTAACTTAACTTCTAAGGATCCTCTTAAATTTGAGGATAAGAAAAAATATACCGATCGATTAAAAGACGCTCAAGAAAAGACAAAATTAAAAGATGCTGTGCGAACAGCAGTAGGGAAATCCGATGGCCATGATCTTGTCATTGCGTGCATGGATTTCTCATTTATTGGAGGTTCTATGGGAAGTGTGGTAGGAGAAAAAATTGCCAGAGCGGCAGACTATTCACTAAAACACAAAATTCCTTTTATGATCATTTCTAAATCAGGAGGTGCTCGTATGATGGAAGCTGCTTTATCTTTAATGCAATTGGCTAAAACTTCTGCCAAGCTTGCGCAGCTAGCCGATGCTGGAATTCCTTACATTTCATTATGTACGGATCCTACTACTGGAGGAACTACTGCATCCTTTGCGATGCTAGGAGATATTAATGTAGGGGAGCCAGGAGCATTAATTGGGTTTGCAGGACCACGAGTGGTTAGAGACACTACAGGAAAAGAACTCCCTGAAGGATTCCAAACCGCTGAATTTCTTAAAGAACACGGGTTTTTGGATTTTATTACACCAAGACAAGAATTAAAACAGAAGTTAAATCTATATTTGAATTTGATTCTAAACAGAAAACTACAAGAGGCATCTGTATAACGACAAAGCTGTTAGCTTTATATAAAAAGAAAGCGCTTCATTAGTGACTAAATTCATATAAAAGCTTCCGATAAGATTTTATTAATATATACCCAATA
Source organism: Aquimarina addita (assembly GCF_039539305.1). Lineage (NCBI taxonomy): Bacteria > Pseudomonadati > Bacteroidota > Flavobacteriia > Flavobacteriales > Flavobacteriaceae > Aquimarina > Aquimarina addita. The sequence continues at coordinate 579,732 of NZ_BAABCW010000001.1, forward strand.
AAAAAAGGTGTTTGATTGCTCAAACACCTTTTTCATTATAATTTGTATTAGATTTTAATACTAATATTTTTATTTTTCAACAACAAATGGAAGCGTTTTAATTTCTTTTCCATTTGCTATCTTAATCATATAAACACCTACAGAAAGAGTAGAAACATCTACAGAATTACTTACCATAGTACCATCCAATACTTTTTGTCCATATACATTATAAATGTGATACGCTGTATCTAAAGATACACCCGTAATATTAACGATACCAGAATTTGTAGGGTTAGGCGCTAAGACCATAGGCACATATCTATCTGCTTCATTTACAGTTCTTATTACTGGAATAGACCTTACTCCTTCTCCAACACAGAATTCTGTAGTTTCGCTAGATCCAAATTGACCTCCAGAAATCAATACAATTCCATTAGCAGAAATACTATAGGCTCCATTTCCATAACCACAGCAAATACCGTCCCCATAAGCATCGGTAATTGTAAAGTTATAACAACCAGCATCAAGACATTCAGTTATCGTTAATGAAGAACCATCCGCTTGACTACCATAAGTTCCTCCAGAAGCAACTATGTTACCAGATGTGTTTGTGATTGCAAAAGATGTTTCTTCAGGATAATTATCAAAAGTAAAGTTAACTTCTATATCCGTACAGGTTCCTGTAGGAGGTCCTGGATCATTTTCAGAACTAAGTACTACTCCATCAATAGCTACATCACCTTGCCAGCTTGATCCTGTAGTCGTATTAAATCGTAATTGCACACTTGACTCACCAACATAAGATGATAAATTTATACTTTCAGCATTCCAATCAGTACCCTGCGTTCCGGATATAGAAAACAATGTTGACCAAGCTCCTTCATTATCTGTTCTCGCCTGTACGCTTAATACTCCAATAGCACTACCGTTCATATGATATTCAAATCCAAAAGTCGCACTAGAAACTCCACTTAGATCAAAACAAGGTGAGTTCAATATGGCATTTTTGTTTGGATACCCACTACCATTTCCAGATGCTTCTACATACATATAATAATCTCCATTTGATCCACTTGATGGTCCTGTATTACTAGAAGGGGTTCCACTAGCATCTCTTGTCCAGTCGATATCATCTGTATCTTCCTCATTACTCCAGGCACCTAAACCAGTTTCAAAACTTTCAGCGTATGGAAAGTTAGAAATAGTACTTGTACATCCTACAGACGGTGGATTAGTAGTTCCTCCCTGACACTTAGTAGAAAGTGCTAAGCTTCTTCTGCTTCCACCAGCTTCTAATACAGCTCGCATTCTCTCCACTTGACCTTCTGTAAATAAATTCATACAGTCATCATCTGTATAATCCATGTAATTCTGTACCATATCTACAGAACCACAAGAAGTTGATCCAACAGAACAGCCACCGTTTGAATCACCAGCCAAGGGAGTATCACTTACCAGATCATCAACTCCACAACCGCCATCACCCCAGATGTGACGTAGGTTCAAAAAATGTCCTACCTCATGTGTAGTGGTTCTTCCTAAATCGAAAGGTGCGGAAAGGTAAAAACCCGATCCCTTTGCACTACTACCAAAATATTGAGGTGACATGACTAAACCATCGGTTGAAGCATTACCACCAGGAAATTGAGCGTATCCTAATATTCCACCACCAATATTTCCAATCCACATATTAAGGTATTGAGAAGTATCCCAAGCATTTACCCCTCCGTTAGAAGCACTTTTAATAGCATCATTCGTCCCCCAACTAGTTCTGTTACTTGCAGTTCTCGTTATACCATCAGTTGTATTTCCATTGGGATCCACACTTGCTAAACAAAATTCAATTTGTGAATCATCTGCCTGACTCCATACATTATCCTGATCAGGATTAGTACGTCTAAAATCTTCATTAAGCACATCAATCTGAGATTGAATTTGTGCATCACTAATGTTTTCATTGTTATTGCTATAAATAATATGCACTACAACCGGAATCGTGATTATGTCTCCATCGACTGATTTTATACCCTGGAGCACTCTAGCTGCGTAATGCTTTTCTATGGCTTCCATTCTCTCGTTCAGCTTAGGATTCGCATTCTTACGATATTCTAAATTGTCCATTGCACCGCAGTTTCGTGATACAGGTTCCTCACCTGAACTTTGTGCAAAGACCGATATACCCATAAAGCACATCAGTCCAAAAATTACATTTTTAATCATGTTGAGTTTGTTTTTTTGTGTTAAAAAAAAATTAAATAGTTTGCCAATATACTTGAATTATTAACAACAAAAAAAGAATATTTCATCAGTAATTATGAAAAAAAGCATCATATTTATGTAGATTATGCATTAATATTGTGCATTAACACACAATATTAATTTAGGCAATCTAACCTCTCATCTATTAAAAAAACATTATATTTGCACGCTGATAGCAAAATGCTATCAATACATAAAAATCATTAAAAATAATATTGGAATGTATTTAACAAATGAAGTTAAAGAAGAAATCTTTGCAAAACACGGTAAATCAAAAACAGACACCGGTTCTGCAGAAGGTCAAATTGCACTGTTTACGCACAGAATTACGCATCTGACAGAACATTTAAAAAATAATCGTAAAGATTATAACACAGAACGCTCTTTAGTAAAACTAGTAGGTAAGCGTAGAAATTTATTAGATTACCTTACTAAAAAAGATATTTTAAGATATCGTGCAATCGTAAAAGAATTAGGATTAAGAAAATAATTAAAAAAGGAGAGGTTATGCCTCTCCTTTTTTATTAGAATCATTTTATGTTTTTCTATTAAAGAGGAACACTACATAACAAGCTTTAGATTAGATATAATGAGAAATAAATTTTCTTTGTATTAAGTTTTAAAGTACAAAAAACGTTTTAATTCAGAAAGAGTTAAAATGAATGCCTTAGAGTTTTTCATTGGTCGACAACTACTACAACAACACAACCTTGTCCGTCCGAGTAAGACGGGAAACCAATGTTTAATATAATTTATATGGACTGTCACTAGCAGCCATTATAAATTAGAATCAAAAAAATATGATTCCAAAAGTTTATAGAGAGGTCATTGACCTTGGTGATGGTAGAGAAATTTCTATCGAAACCGGAAAATTAGCAAAACAGGCACATGGTTCTGTTGTTGTTCAGTCAGGAAAATGTATGTTATTATGTACCGTAGTCTCTAATTACAGACAAAGTGATGTAGATTTTCTTCCATTAACGGTTGATTACCGTGAAAAATTTGCAGCTTCAGGAAGATATCCGGGTGGATTCTTCAAAAGAGAAGCAAGACCAAGTGATGGAGAAGTATTAACTATGCGTCTGGTGGATCGTGTATTACGTCCATTATTTCCAAAAGATTACCATTCGGAAACACAGGTAATGATTCAATTAATGTCTCATGATGAAAATGTAATGCCTGATGCGATGGCAGGACTAGCTGCATCTGCGGCTATTCAATTATCCGATTTTCCTTTTGAGTGTGCAATTTCAGAAGCACGTGTAGGTCGCGTTAATGGTGAATTCATTATCAATCCTACAAGAGCACAATTAGAAGAATCTGATATTGATATGATGATTGGTGCTTCTGCAGACTCTGTAATGATGGTAGAAGGTGAAATGGATGAAATTTCTGAAGAAGAAATGACAGAAGCAATTAAGTTTGCACATGAAGCTATCAAAGTACAATGCGCAGCACAATTAAGATTAGCAGAAGCTTTTGGAAAGAAGGAAGTTCGCGAATATGAACCGGAAAGAGCTGATGAAGATTTAGCTAAAAAAATTCATGAAATGGCATACGATAAAGTGTATGCAGTAGCAAAACAAGGATCATCTAAACATGAAAGAGGCGCTGCCTTTTCTGAAATAAAGGAAGAAATTAAAGCTACTTTTTCTGAAGAAGAATTAGAAGATTTTGGTGGTTTAATTTCTAAATATTACAGCCAAGCGGAGAAAGCGGCCGTTCGTAATCTTACATTAAATGAAGGATTACGTCTGGATGGAAGAAAAACTACAGATATTAGACCAATCTGGTGTGAAGTAGATTACTTACCTTCTGTACATGGCTCTTCTATTTTTACACGTGGTGAGACTCAAGCATTGGCTACCGTTACACTTGGGACATCAAGAGAAGCTAACAAAATTGATATGCCATCTTATGAAGGCGAAGAGACTTTTTACCTTCATTATAACTTCCCTCCTTTCTGTACAGGAGAGGCAAGACCGATTAGAGGTACCTCTCGTAGAGAAGTAGGACACGGTAACTTAGCGCAACGTGCTCTTAAAGGAATGATCCCAGAAGATTGCCCTTATACTGTACGTATCGTTTCTGAGGTTTTAGAATCTAATGGTTCTTCCTCTATGGCAACAGTATGTTCAGGAACTATGGCATTAATGGATGCTGGTGTAAAAATGAAAAAACCAGTTTCTGGTATCGCAATGGGATTAATTTCTGATGCTGATTCTGGTAAATATGCTGTTTTATCTGACATCTTGGGTGATGAAGATCACTTAGGTGATATGGATTTTAAAGTAACCGGAACGGCGGACGGAATCACCGCCTGTCAAATGGATATTAAAGTAAAAGGTTTAAGCTATGAGATACTTGTAAACGCATTGAAACAAGCCCGTGACGGACGTTTACATATTCTTGAAAAATTAACTGATACAATTCCTCAGCCTAACAATGAAGTTAAAGCACATGCTCCAAAAATGGTAACAAGAACCATTCCTGGAGAGTATATTGGTGCTCTTATCGGTCCTGGCGGAAAAGTAATTCAAGAATTACAAAAAGCTACCGGATGCACGATTGTAATCAATGAAGATCCCGTAACTGAAGAAGGATTAGTAGAGATTTTAGGAACAGATCAGGAAGGTATTGATGCTGTACTTGCTAAAATCGATTCTATTACCTTCAAACCTGTGGTCAACAGTGTTTACGAAGTGAAGGTTGTAAAAATGTTAGATTTTGGTGCAGTAGTAGAATATATGGATGCTCCTGGCAACGAAGTATTATTACACGTATCCGAACTAGCTTGGGAACGCACAGAGAACGTAAGTGATGTTGTCAATATGGGAGATGTTTTTGATGTAAAATATTTTGGAATTGATTCCAGAACTCGCAAAGAAAAAGTTTCCAGAAAAGCTTTATTACCTAGACCTCCTAGACCAGAAGGGGATCGATCTAAAGATGATAAACCAAGAGGTGATAGAAAACCCAGACCAGACAGAAGAGAAAAATAAAATCTTCTCTATTTTATAGTAAAAACGTCTTCATTTTATGAAGGCGTTTTTTTATGATCATATTCGTGATCACTAGAAAAAGCATTCATAGTAGGCAACATTAAAATCAAAAGAATTGAACAATCTCAACTCAAGAGACAAAGAATCAAAAAAAAACCTGACATACTAATTCCTAAGTCTGAATAGCTTGGAACTATTTGTTACTCATAACTATAGTGACTTAGAGAATCCTATTAATTAAATAAGTTATTTAGCTCATATTCAATACCCAAACTTATATAAAAACAATTCTAAAATGGAGAAACGTGATGATCAACGCATGCTGCATAAATAAATGAACTAAAATATTAAGAATAATTAACAGAAAAAATTAACAATATGTAAGTATCCTATTTATAAAAATACTAAATCCTCAAAAATGAGAAATTAAATCACTTTTCTAATCATTGCGTACTATATTTGCATGCCAAACAAAATTGGTTGACCAATTTTGTTATCCAAATTTACTAAAGAAAAACTTATATTATGATTAGAAAAACTACTCTTTTAATAATTACTATCTTATGTTTTTGTGTATCCTTTTCGCATGCACAAACCACAGTTAGCACGGATTCAGAACTGCAAACGGCCATATCCAACGCCACCGCAGGAACAACAATAATATTAGCAGATGGCATCTGGACTAACACCATCATAAATATTAGCAAGACAGGAACTGCTTCTGCTCCTATAACGATCAAAGCTGAAACCCCTGGTAGCGTTTTCTTTGAAGGTAATTCGCACGTACGTATGAGCGGTTCCTATATTATTTTTGAAGGGGTTGTGTTCCAAAATCCAATGAATTTGACTGATAACGGTGACACTTTGGATCCTGTGATAGAATTCAGAACTTCCAGCAATAATGAATGTGATAACTGTATTGTAACTAATATCAAAATTGATACTTATAACGGAACTGAAGATCAGCTATTAGATGTTTTTAAATGGATCATCGTTTATGGTCAACATAATGAAATCAGTTATAGTTCATTTATAGGAAAGTATGGTGTTGGAAGTATTATAAATGATAATAGAAATGAAACATCTACTGAATTTGCAGAACCTGATTATACGAGGATCCATCACAATTATTTTGCGGATAGAATACCTGTTTTAGGTGAAGTAAATTTAGAAAATGATCAAGATGCAATAAGAATAGGTAATAGCAGTACATCACTACACCCTTCTAATACAGAGGTTTACGAAAATCTTTTTAATAACTGGTCTGGTGAAGTAGAGATCATTTCAAATAAAAGTGGAGAAAACAAATATTATAATAATACTTTTAGAGATTATCAGGGATCTTTAACCTTAAGGCACGGAGATGATTGCGAAGTATATAATAACTATTTTTTTGCGGATAACAATTTATTTTCGGGAGCTATAAGAGTGATTGGAGAAGGTCATAAAGTATATAACAACTATATTGAAGGTGTTAATTCTCAAAAACCTAATAATGGGGGTACCACTAAAACAGCTGGAGGAATTAATGTATCTAACGGAAGACCTGGATCTGCCCTTAATGGATATTATCAGGTAAAAAATGCTACGATTGTTAATAATACATTTGTAAATTGTGATTATGGATTACGAGTAGGTACAAATGTAGGTGGAGATTTATCATTAGCTCCAGAAAATCTAATTATTGCTAATAACATCTTAATCAATACTAGTGAAAATGCTGTTGATGAACAAACCGCACCTACAGGAACCTCTTTTTATGAAGGCAATCTTACTCAAAACGGATCATGGGACTTAACTAATGGGACAAATGGAAACCAAACTATCTCCTCTGGTTTATTAGATAGCGATGCAGAATTCTATAGACTTGCTTCAGGAAGTGCTGCTATCGACGCAGGATTAGGAACGTATTCTTTTTTAACAGAAGATATCTTAGGAGGAGGCAGAACCTCAGCTTATGATGCTGGTGCAGAAGAATTTGGAGCTATGGGATCAAAACTACCGTACACTACTAACGATGTTGGTGTTCAGGTTGGTTTTCTTGCTTCACAGATTTCTTTTTTGAGAGCTTCAGTATCTGATATTACGCTTGAAGCAATTGGAGGTAATGCTTCGTTCATTATTAATTCTGATGTAAATTGGACTATTTCTGATGATGCTGGTTGGTTAACGGTAAACCCATCCACTGGAGTTGATAATGAAACTATTAATGTAACTGCTACTAGAAATAGTACAGGTTTAGAAAGAACGGCTACAATAACTATTACAGAAAACGGAGGAACTCTAAGTACAACAATTAATGTTGTTCAGGAAGATGGAATTTTTGATCCTAATAACCCTGAAGCCATCACTATAAATAGTGTAACCGCTGTAGGTTCTCAAGACGAAAGCTTATTTCCACCTAGTAACACAATAGATGAGGATCCAGAAACCAGATGGTCCGGTAACTCTTCTGACGGTTCAGCATATCTAACCTATGACTTGGGATGTGAACATATCATTACCAGTGTGAATATTTTCTTTCATAAGGGAGATGAGAGAACATCTAACTTCAAAGTACTAACTTCTATAGATGGAATTAATTTTACTGATCAAACAAGTCAATTAGGAGCGTCTTATAATGCTACTACTGGATATGCAACAAGCACTCAATTAAGCACAGAAGCGTTTGAAGAATTTGCTTTAGCTAATACTCCAAAAACTCGTTACATAAGAATTGCAGGATATGGAAACTCTGAAGGAAGTGGATGGAATAGTTACGAAGAAGTAGCAATCTATGGAGATGCAAATTGTGAAGCACTAAGTGTGGAAGATGCGACCTTTTCAGATTTAGGCATTTCTATTTTCCCTGTACCTGTTAGTGATGGTTTTCTTTCTATAACATCAAATAAACAAATTGGATTAATACAAGGGTTTGATTTGACAGGAAGAAAAGTGTTAGAGACTAAAATCTTAACTACTTCAGCAAAACTTAATGTTACTAATCTGGTTACCGGAACGTATGTGTTAAAAATTGGTAATGCATCAGATCTTTTTGTTATTAAGTAACTTATATAACATTCTAATAAACCAAAAGGTATTATTCAGGAAATGCCCTTTTTGATCTAAATTATATATTAACAACGCCTTCAGGAAAACTGAAGGCGTTTTTAATATCCCATAGCACATGACTTCTTTATGATATAAAATATATAGCCATAAAAAAAATTATTTTTTCACGTAACCTTTTTCTAAAATCCAGTCTAATATATGAGTTAAGTACAGTCTACTTATAAATATACAAGTTTACATGTTCATACATACTTAGAAAACGATGAAATAAAAACATTATATTACTATACCCATTAGAAAAAGACATTGATCGACAGACTAATAAAAGAGTGCAAAAAAAATAATCGGAAAGCACAGAGCGAACTTTTTTATCAATATAAAGATATTCTTTTCGCTTTATGCTTAAAATATTGTAGCAATACAGAAGAAGCAGAAGATATACTACAGGAATCATTTGTTACTATTTTCAAAAGAATTAATCAATATAAATCCAAAGGCTCTTTTGAAGGTTGGATGAAAAGAATAACTATTAACAATGCAATTGATAGATATAGAAAAAAATCGTTTACAAATATTCAGGTTAATGAAGAATTAATTGAAGACACAGAAACAAAAATAAATGAGTTTGATTTCCATTTTTCATTAGACGAATTACTTCAACTCATACATGAACTTCCCACAAAATACAGGCTTGTTTTTAGTTTATATGAATTAGATGATTATTCTCATAAAGAAATAAGTAGTTTATTAAAAATATCTGAAGGAGCCTCCAAAGCAAATCTCCATCGAGCAAAAGCTACATTAAAAGCAAAAATAGAATCCATAAATAAAGGGCGAAAAAAAATAACAGTATCTAATGGCTAAGAAAAAAGACATAGGAAAAGTATTTAAAGAGAGCTTTGATGGATTCAAAAGAGCACCAGATACCACCTGGGAGACTATTGAATTAGAATTAGACAAGGAAAAATCAACTAAAACATCCTATTGGCTTGTCTTTTCCGGAATCCTATTATTCTTATCACTGGGAGTATCTGGTATCTTGACGTACCACTATTTTATAACGAATCCTAAAACCCCTTCTAAAATAACAACGAATAATTTCGAAAAAGAATTCAGTGATACAACTACTGAAAAATCTGATACTATAGAGGTAACTAATCATAATTCACTAACCAATCAAACCGATTCTTTACAAACACAAATAACAGACATAGAGCATCTAATACCTACGGCTGACAACCCTGCGACACAAGACAACAAAAGCCAAGCTAACATACTGAAAAACGTATCAAAACCTACGTCAAAAACAAGTAAATCACTTTCTGAAAAAAGCAATAAAAGCAATAACTTAACTGTTAATAAATACTCAAATAAAATAAACCAGACTCCCAACTCGTCTGAAAGCGACCTCGGTGTTGCAACTTTTAAAAATGACAAAAACACGGCTATAGTCGATAATCCATCCATGAAAAAGAATCACACCACGGATTCTAACAATTCATATTCTGACACACCTAGAAAACATAGTTTTGAAGACTCCAGTGCTTCTTTAGACTACACCAAGGATTCTTTGTCAGATACAACCAGTGAAGAAAGAGAAGGAGAAGGAGAAGAAAACAAAAATGAATTAACGGTATTAAAAAATTCAATACCAGACCAAAAAGAAGATATTGAAAAAATAAATCCGGAAAATCAACTATTTTCTGGTGGGGTTAGTTTTGGTCCTGTCGCAATTATCACTAAACCTTTTTTACAAAACACTAATTCATTTATCAGTGATCAACTAGAAAGTTATGATGAAAAGACAAGGTTTAGTTTTGGCTACGGTGCTTTATTAAAAATTTCCAATAATGATAAATATGCTATAAGAATAGGATTCAACAAAATACAATGGCTTAGTAAAATGAGTGATATTCCTAGTGATAAGATTACAGGTATACCTTTCTTTTCTTTTTCCAGACCAGCAGATTCTGAACTTATAGACATTACTCAAAAAATAGACGTGTATGAAGTGCCATTAGATTTTACTTATCGGTTCTTAGAGAAAAAAATTAACACTTCTGTTATAGCAGGATTTCAATATCAGTTTATAGGTCAAAATACAATCATATTAAATAACTCTTCAGAAACAATTGGTAGCGCATCTAACCCTAATATTCGGGATACTAATGTTAGTTTACATATAGGTCTCAATTTTGAATATAAGTTGGCTAAAAAAATTCATCTCAACTTAGATACATTATTTAAACATCAAATAATGGATCTAGGTGACGATCTAACACATCCAGTATTTTATTTAAATACGCAATTTGGACTTTTATATACATTTTAGAATATCACTGCATCTTACTAAAATTCCAACTATTTGATTTGATACCTCTTTAATTACCAAAAAAAAATTGAAGGGACTACCATTTCTATGAGTTTATAATATCTAATCACGATAAACCATCGTTATCCTCACACGCATATAAAATCTGGATACATAAATTAATGAATTACAGTATGATTATAATATGCTCTGGGGATGGAGTTGCAATAATTCTACCATTGATTCAGACTAATCCTTTTAATACTGCTTCTACTATTTCTTCATTAGGGGAATTAATCTGTAGCAAAAGTTATGCTAGATTTTATAATTTGAACTAGCGAAAAAAATTTCAAATTATACAAGCTTAAAATAAAAACAGACTCGTATTAGCTATTTTCTTCCCTATATAACGTAACCATTCAAACATCTCTCGTCTATAGAATGAAAATAACATGTAAAATCTTGTCCGATGAGAAATAATTTATTCATAATCTTAAGTAGTCTTTTGCTAATGGTATCATGCCAAAATGAACCTTTTGAACTTTTAACGGAAAAAATTGATGTCGATTCTCCATTATTTTCAGATCTAAAAGCTATTACTAACTCAAAGTCCAAAGAGTCTGAAGTAGTCTGTCTTACTTTTGTCTACCCATTTAATGTATACCTATATGATGACAATGACCAGATTACCGATAGCGTTATCGTTTATAACGATCAGGAGTTCATAATACTTCTTTCAGAAATGAATAAGGAAGATGCTGTAGGCTTAAGTTATCCTATCTCTGGCGAGACTATACATGGTGAAGTCATTAATATTAATAATAACCTGGAACTTAAGGAGGCAATTGAAGCCTGTATAGAAGAGCAACTCATTGGATATTGTATACACCTGCTAGAAGAAAAAAATTGTATCTGGAAAATAGAATCATTAACAGAAGATATGCAATACGCTACTTCAGTAATTGATTTCTATATAGATGGTACAGGTATCTTATTTACACCCGGTGATGCGTTTAGAATATCCTGGATTCCATTATATATAGAACAACAGTTATATATTAATATCCGTGTTGAGGGGGATTCTGAAGTTGCAGAAGATTGGAATTTTAACTGGCAAGCGACTATTCTATCAGAGACCTCTATACAAATAGAACATTTAGAACAAAACTATATTATTACTAAAGAGTGTGATATTGAGAATGATTGTGATTATCTGGAATTTACAGCGTGTCACACGCCTGAAAGTGAAAACACATCAAACTTCATTTTTGAAGAATACACCGATTGTATTCTATCATTTCAGGAATACAATGACAATACAGAAACTCAAGTATCATTTTACACTACTTTACAAGATGCTATGCAACAAATTAATATGCTTTCTAAAGTGGGCTATACGAATACTAAAAACCCTGAAATAATTTTTGTCAACATTGCTAATACTGATGAGCAGAATGATCAAATTATCAAGATTGTTTTACATGCAATAATATGTGATTAAGATATCCAAAAGCGAAACACAAATACATAACGAACACTTTATATTATGAAAAATATACTGTTGATTGTATCAACTATTATATTAGGACTTTTAACATCCTGCTCTAACGATGATAGCAACCCAGATGAAGCACCCTTACAATTAATTAAAGTTTATGAGCAAATCACCATGGGAACAGAAATTTTTTCTGAAGGGACTGTAGAATACACTTATGGATTGAACGGATATCTTAGATTATTTACTGCAAGCAATTTCTCTAACAAATATTTATATAATGAAAACGATCAGTTGACTGAGTTAATATTGACTACAGAATCTCATGGTCAATCTAGTAGCTTTTATTCATATGATGAAGAACTGATTACCCAATCATTTGATACCGTAACTGATTCTAAAATTTTCTATGAATATAATAACAATTCACAATTGGTGCGTGTATATCATCCCTATAATGACATTCGTTATGAATACGATACAAAGGGAAATGTAAGCGCAATAATCGTAGATTCCGAAATATATAATCGTTTTCTATACGATGATATGAAAAACCCTTTTAGTTTACTGTTTCCAGATGCTTACAATAAAATAAGAGGAATCTCTTATCATAACAAAATCTATAGTGAACGCGATAAAGAAAAAACTATCTTTGAATACAATGAAAATAAGTACCCCGTGACATCAACCAAAACGATTGCCGGAGGATATGTTATCAAGCGAGAATACTACTATAATAGATAAACATATATTGATTCATCTTAAAACATTTGAAAAAAGTTTTACACCTAAAAACTAATAGAGCATACATACAATCCTAAAAAAAGACAACCTGTTGTTTAAATAATTTGTAATTAATAGAAGTTCTACTCGACTAATTATCAGAAAAGTAGTGGATAATTAATGAAAAACGAAAAAATAAAACTACTTTTTTGTAACATTTTAGTAACATACCACGTATAATAGTTAGAATACAAGCCCTAAAACATTCACTATATTAAATTTCGAGGATAACAGATGAGACAACTTAAGATTACGAAGCAGGTAACGAATCGTGAAACTGCATCGCTGGATAAGTATTTGCAGGAAATTGGAAAAGTAGATCTGATTACTGCCGATGAGGAAGTAGAATTAGCACAGCGTATCAAGGCTGGAGATGAAAGAGCCCTCGAAAAATTAACAAAAGCAAACCTTAGATTCGTAGTATCTGTTGCAAAGCAATACCAAAATCAAGGACTCACTTTACCAGATTTGATTAACGAAGGTAATCTTGGTCTAATTAAAGCTGCTAAACGTTTTGATGAAACCAGAGGTTTTAAATTTATATCATATGCGGTATGGTGGATTCGTCAATCGATCTTACAAGCGTTAGCAGAACAATCTCGTATTGTACGTTTACCATTAAATAAAATTGGTTCTATTAATAAGATCAATAAAACATATGCTTTTTTAGAGCAATCTCATGAGCGCCCACCAAGTGCAGAAGAAATTGCTAAAGAGTTAGATATGACAATCAATGATGTCAAAGAGTCGATGAAAAACTCAGGACGTCACGTAAGTATGGATGCTCCCTTAGTAGAAGGTGAAGATTCTAACCTATATGATGTACTAAACTCTGGAGAATCACCTAATCCTGACAGATCATTATTACACGAATCTTTGCGTACAGAGATAGAGCGTGCTTTAGAAACATTAACACCTAGAGAAGCAGATGTGATTCGCTTATATTTTGGTCTTGGAGACCAACACCCTATGACATTAGAGGAAATAGGAGAAACATTTGATTTAACAAGAGAACGTGTTCGCCAGATTAAAGAAAAAGCAATTCGCAGATTAAAACACACCTCTCGTAGTAAAATATTAAAAACATATTTAGGATAATTATTTAATTTCCTAAATTACAATTACAAACAGTTTATAACATAACTGTTCGTTTTTTGATTGATGAATGACCTCCGGCTGATTACCGGAGGTTTTTCATTTATAAAACAATCTATTGCACTAACAAGAAATTAAAAGTATCTTAATCAAAAAGTCCTTATACATTTCAAAGTGAAATAAATTTAAAATCAGTAAGAATTATATTGAATTAATTTTATATAATACAAGTATGCTACAGACAATAGGCTATGTAAGTACCGTTGCTCCATTACTCAAAAATTCTGAGATGAAAGAACTATTTGAATTTGTAAAGAGGACTAATAGCAGCCTAGGGATTACAGGGATTTTGATGTATTCTGATGGTAATTTTTTTCAAGTTCTGGAAGGCGAAAAAGAACAGCTACAAAACTTGTTTAAAAAAATACAGTCTGATTCCAGACACTACAACGTTATCAAATTTTTTGATCGTAAAATAACGAGTTGTCTATTTACACAATACCAATCTTCATTTTCTGTTATTAGTAAAAAAAATGAATACCGTGATTTAGATGTATTCTTAAAAAATGAAAAATCTTCTGATCCTGATAATTTTAGAAAGATTTTATATCTGGTAGATAAATTTATGAAGACTTCGTAGTTTATGATTTCAATTAAAACTTAAATAGTATTTTTGTTATAAACAACAAAATTTTTATGGCTTCAAATTTAATTGCCCCTTCCGTACTTGCAGCAGACTTTGCTAATCTGCAGCGTGATGTAGAAATGATCAATAACAGTAATGCTGATTGGTTTCATATAGATATTATGGATGGAGTATTTGTCCCCAATATATCTTTTGGCATGCCAGTTTTAAGAGATATTGTAAAGTACGCTAAAAAAACAATTGATGTCCATTTAATGATAATTAACCCTGATCGTTATATTAAAACTTTTGCAGATTTAGGAAGCAATATCCTTACTGTTCATTATGAAGCATGTACACATCTTCACAGAACATTACAAGCGATTAAAGCAGAAGGAATGAAAGCCGGCGTAGCAATTAATCCTCATACTAACGTAGATCTGCTGGAAGACACCATACATGACATTGATTTAGTCTGTATCATGAGTGTAAATCCTGGTTTTGGTGGACAATCTTTTATTGAAAATACGTATAAGAAAGTTCAAAAATTAAAAGAGATTATTATTCGCAACAATGCGGATACGCGTATTGAGATTGATGGAGGAGTCACTGATAAAAATGCTAAGCAATTAATTGATGCCGGAGCAGATGTCTTAGTTGCCGGGAGTTACGTTTTTAAAAGTAATGATCCAATCCAGACAATACAAGGACTAAAAGATCTTATAGGATAATGAAACAGATAGAACTGGTCATTATTGGTGGTGGACCTATTGGGATCGCTTGCGGTCTGGAAGCTAAAAAGCAAGGCATCGAATATCTGATAATAGAAAAAGGTCCTATTACCAATTCACTGTATAATTATCCACAAAACATGCAGTTTTTCTCTTCCTCAGAAAAATTGGAAATAGATAACATCCCGTTTATTAGTATTGAGGCAAAGCCTAAAAGAAATGAAGCATTAGAATACTACCGAAGAATTGTTACTACCAATGATCTGAACATTCATCTTTTTGAAACAGTAACAAGTGTAAAGAAACACGAAGAACTGTTTTATATTGAAACAGAAAAACAAAAATACACAGCTACATTTGTGATTGTAGCTACAGGATTTTATGATATCCCGAAGATGATTAATATTCCGGGAGAAGATTTACCTAAGGTTTCTCATTACTATAATAACCCTCATTTTTTTGCAAAACAAAAGCTGGCTGTTGTAGGTGCAAGCAATTCTGCAGTAGATGCAGCATTAGAATGTTATAGAAAAGGAGCTGATGTTACTATAATTATTAGAGCACCAGAAATAGGAAAACGCGTAAAATACTGGGTAAGACCTGATATAGAAAATAGAATTAAAGAAGGTAGTATTAAAGCTTTTTATGATAGTACATTAAAAGAAATCAAGAGCGATACACTTATAATCAATACACCACAAGGGGAAATTACATTAGAAAATGATTTTGTATTAGCTCTAACGGGGTATCAACCTAATTTTGAATTTCTCAGAAATATAGGTATTCAGTTATCTGATGATAAAAAACTACATCCACACTATAATAAGGATACAATGGAAACTAATGTTCGTAATTTATACCTGGCTGGTGTCATTTGTGGTGGTATGGATACCCATATTTGGTTCATTGAGAACTCCAGAGTTCATGCTAAAACAATTCTATCTTCCATAGTAAGTAAACAAAAATAAGCTTAAAGCACAAAGCCAAACAGAGATTGTTTGGCTTATGAGTTTATCATTTCTTTTATCTAAAATTAATCGTTAGACAGTATACTAAGGATATACCAGAATAATAACATTAAGGATGCAAATAATCCTAGGGATGCTCCTACATATTGATCTTCAGAGTATTTGTGAACCATATTTGACGTTTGATATAAGATGGATCCCGATGCTAGTATTACCATACCTGCACTAAACCATAATCCAAGATTAAAACCAAAAATTAATCCAGCTACAATTAAACCAAGTGCAATAAAAAATCCGATAGTTAATGCTGATTTAAGAAATGAAAAATCTTTTTTAGTCAGTAGAACTACCCCAGATAATCCGGTAAACAATGCCAATGTTAATATGGCAGCCTGACTTAAAATATCACCTCCACCATTTCCTGCTACGATCATCGCATACCCGATCATAGGTATAAAAATAAAAGCTTCTGCTACTACATATAGAAGCAGACCTAAATATTGTTGCTTTAAATCATGGCTCTTATGTGCCATTTTTTCTGCATAACTTGTTGCTAGCATAAAACCACCCAGCATCAACATCCAGCTCCATCCCTGTGCCATCGAAAAGGCAAAGTTTACAAGAGGTTCTATCTGAAAGAAGATCCATTCTACAATGACGAATAATAATACTGCCATCGCCAGATGTGTATATGTTTTTTTATAAAAAGCAACTCTCTTCTCATCCGTAAGCGAATTGACCATAGGAGTGACTTGTCTTATTTCTTCCATTTTACTTTTTTGTTAAAATTATTTAATAGTATAAATATAAACAGTTATAGATTACGTATCATTCAAAATATCTAAAATTTAACATCTTTACTACATATGCATATATTTTAGGGAATTGTTGTTTTAATTTTTCTGGTGACTCCATGAATACCTCTACTAACACTGCAATAAATTCGAATTTATCTGTATACGCATAATCTCTAAGTATTTTTGTAGATACAATTTTGTTTCTTATTGTTACAGAAGATAAATATTGTTCTAATTCTAAAAAAGTATCATGAAAAATCTCAAAGCTAATATGATGACTTTTGAGAGACTCATAATGAATAGCGTGCGTAACCTCGTGTATCCCGAGATTCACACCATCATTCTGATGTAAATTTCCTTGCTTAAAATGTTCCCAGGAGAAAGCAAGTACCTTTGATCTTGGGTTGAATTCGCCATTATTTTTGGTCTTGTTAAGTATCGAATAATAAGAAGTAGGATATAAAATAACAGTATCTACATAATGTAGTAAATAGTTACGCATCCCAAAGGTAAGTTGCACCACCATCATAGCGACCTGCATGCGTTTATCATCATCAATTATCAATCCTTCCCTACCTACAAAAGTTATGGAGTCTATACATTTGACTATACGATGTTTAAAATATTTTTTTTCTCGTGTATCCAATCGATTGTACAAAACATTTGTCTCCAAAAATGGCTGTAGATGGTGAGGCATTGTTTTGAGCACCGGATAGAAGTGAACAAAAAAAGGTTTATGATAAAACTTTACATATATGGTCTCCAGATATTTTGCAACGTAATATGCACAAATAGAAACGACACCTATAACTAAAGCGATTCCAAAAAAACCCGGAATCACTGGCTCAGGGGTTGTCTGAATATACACTAGATTTAAAAAAAGAAAATTCAATAGATGTGAATATATTTTAGTCTACTAATTTAATTATAAAGCATTTAATAAAACGCATAGGCGGCGTATAAAGTATTTTAAAATCACATCATTTAAAATATTAACAAATTATTTTTTTAATATATTAGTAATTCAAATTATAAATCAACCCACATAGATTTAAAGAACATTAGCATTAATGAATAATCTAGAGGTATATACACATCCAAGTGTTGAATCCGTTTTCAAAAAGTATCCTAGTACGGTAAGAATTAAAATAGTACGCCTCAGAACTCTTATTTTAGAAACAGCTAACGAAGAAAAAGGAATACATGTCATTGAAGAAACCCTAAAATGGGGCGAACCCAGCTATTTAGTTAAGAAAGGAAGTACTATACGAATTGATTGGAAATCCGAAAAGCCCAATCAATATGCTATCTATTTTAAATGTACAAGCAAATTAATTCCTACCTTTAAAACTGTTTATAAAGACACGTTCTCCTTTGAAGGGAATCGAGCTATCATTTTTCAAATGGATGACGAGATACCTACTGCTGAATTAAAAAAATGTATCTTATCTGCATTAACCTATCATCACATTAAACATTTACCTTTACTAGGATTATAATAGCGTATAAAATTACAATGGATAGCACGGCAACAACGTAACATTTTGTTTTATTGCTACACTTATACATATACCTTTAATCAATTTATATGATAAAATTTCTTAATTGTGATATCAATAAACTAAAGACGACTAACAGAAAATTTATATATCTATACATATGTATTACAAACTATTAATTCTACCGATCATTTTTTTAATATTGAGCTGTGCGCAAAATACTAAATCAGATCAGGAAGGTAAAAAGGATGAAACTATCATATCAACACCCTTACATTCTAAAATAATAGGCACCTGGAAATTAATTTCAGCTAAAAAAATCATCAATACTGATACGACCATTACTAAATATACGAATACTATAGAAGGAATAAAAATTATCAACACATCCCATTTTTCATTCTTTCAACACGATTTAAAAAAGGGAAAAGATAGTGTTCCCAAATTTTCATCTGGTGGAGGGAAATATGTTCTAAACGGAAATAAATATGTAGAATTTCTGGAATATTGCAGTGCACGAGCATGGGAGAATAATAAATTTGAGTTTACGATTGCTATCAAAAATGACACTTTAACTCAAACAGGTATAGAAAGAATTCCATCATTAGATGTAGATCAAACCATTATAGAAACCTATGTAAAAACTAATAATAACAACACACCTATTCCTGTTATCCATAGTTTTGAAGATAAAGAAGTTTCCTGGTTTTCTACTAAAGGAGCTGCCTCTATAAAAGGTATTGCAAAATTTAAATCCAGAAATGAAAAGATTCATTTTGGGGATCAGTTTCGCATAGAACTAATGCCTTTTAGTCGATATACAGAGGAACGTCTTTTAAAAATCTATAATAACAAAGACTCTGGTGTTGTATATCTTGAAGATGGTGTACCCAGATTTATTCCAGATCCAGAGGCATATCATCAGACAATCAAAACTACTTGTAATGAGAAAGGAGAATTCGAGTTTACAGACCTTCCGGACGGAGAATATTATATTATCGCTTTTATGATATGGGATCAAAAAGTCGATACGAAAATAACTAATAAAACAGGTGGAGGGATTATGCAACGCATACATCTTACTGAAGGCGAAGTAAATACCGTAGAACTGGTAAACTTTAACTAATATTAGTTCTTTTTTTATAAGGGTATACTTATAAAAACAGGAAATAAAAAGTATAATAATAAAATAAACACGCTTATATTAGTAGCAGATTCTAATGAATATGAACATTCGTAAGGTACATTGGTTTATATTTTTTTTCGTAGTATTCTCTATAATACAGATGCAATCTCAAGAGGCTGAAGTATTGTTCAAAGAAAGAAGTTATAAAGAAGTAATAAGGGTTTTATTGAGAAAAGAAGCTTCCCAGAAACTTTCTACAGAAGAATCTTTTATACTATCCATATCACATAGTCGAATAGGAGAACTTTATGAGAGTTTAGCGATCCTGGATCGTGTCATTATAGAAACTACTGCAATTAAAGATACAATCAATCTTTTTAAAGCGTATAACTTAAAAGCAGAGAACTTTGTAGATCTATCTAAAATAAAAGAAGGTGTAGCATTATGTGATTCTATACTTCCTGTTTCAGAAAAAAACAATTCTAATCTTCTGGAAGGTCTCTGTATAAAATGTGGCATTTTATATGATGAACAGGGATCTCATCAAAAAGCTTATGAGACTTACAATAAAATTCAAAGCCAAAAGCTAAAAGAATCTGCTATATATATTAATAATTATGGTGTGATCCTGATGAATTTAGAAAAATATGATGAAGCATTGTATTTTCTAAAAAAAGGGATCGACGTCCATAATGCAGCTAATAAACGAGATAATAATAATGTTGCGCTTGCTAATATTGCCAAGATACATATGCAGCGTAAAGAATGGGGTGAAGCAAAGAAATATTTAGATTCAGCATCTAATTCACTAACCCCCAGAAGCAAAGCTTCCAGAAGAAAAAAACTATATCAATATTACTATCACTTCTACAAACTACAAAACAAATTAAATCACGCTAAAAATGTAGTAGAACAAATTGATATGAATAATGATTTAATTGTAGACGAAAAGATTGATGAAAAACTTTCAGAATTAAAAGCAATTGATAATAGAAAACAAACGTTACACAAGCAGGTAACAAAAATAAACTCACAGATACAAAAGTCAAAAAGACAGCAATTGATAAGTTACATCACTTTATTATCAATTGTTATTTTGGTATTAATTGGTATTTTCTTTCACTTTTACAGAAGTATCAAAATGAAGTATCGAAACCTCATTAATGAACAGGAAATACTGGTTTCTCAGATGACTCCTCATTTTATTTTTAACTCCTTATCGGTATTGCAAGGGATGATTCTTAATAGCGAAAGTAAAAAAGCCACTGCATATGTATCAAAATTTTCAAGTCTATTGCGATTAACCTTAAAAGAGGGCACTAGAAATTTCATTGCTATTGAAGAAGAATTAACGGGATTACAGGATTATATTGATCTACAGAATATGAGTACAGAGAGGACCATTACTTATACTTTTACAAAGGATCATTTTCTAAAAGAGAACAATCCATTAATTCCCTCTATGATTTTACAACCTTTCATAGAAAACGCTATTATTCATGGCTTTAAAGAAGAAATAGAAGCTCCTATAATCCGGATTAAATTATCCCGTGTTCAAAAAAAGATCTTATGTATTATTGAAGATAATGGTATCGGATACCTTGCAAAAAATGACAAAGCAGCCCATAAAAAGACATCATTAGCTATCCATATTGTAAAAGAACGACTCACCATCCTATCGGATCATATAAAAAGTACACCATATATACATATTGAAGATCTAAAAGCATATAATCAGCAAGGGACAAGAGTTACTTTAGAATTACCTTATCAAAACCAAAAAAGAAAACATTCCAACCTGCTATGAGGACAAAACTACTTATACTATGTTTCTTTGGTGCTTCTTTTATTGGGATTGCACAAAAAGAATCGGTTGAAATTTTATTTGCTAACAGAGCGTATGATTCTGTCATTTCGATTCTAACAAAAAAAGAATCGAAGACAGAACTTTCTATGAGAGAATTCTTTCTACTCACTCGCTCCTATGGCAGGACAGGTCAGTTTTCTAATGGATATGTACTGGCAAGTAAAATGATTGAGGTTGCTATGCAAAATAAAGATACGGTAAGTCTTTTAAAAGCTTATAATCTAAAAGCAGAACAGATTACTGATTTAGAAAAAATTAAAGAAGGTGTTAAATTCTGTGATTCTGTGATCCCTTTTTTCAGAGAAAAAGATTCTATAGAATTGATGAAACTTTGTTTTAAATGTGGTGTTCTTTATAACTATAATGACCAACCTAAAAAGGCATACAACACCTATTTAAAAATCACAAAAAAAGAATATAAAAACCTGCCTTTGTATAGCAGCAACTTTGGACTCATTCTGGCAAGTATGAGAAAAGAAGATGAAGCTATTGCATATTTTGAAAAAAGTATTCAGCATTATATTGATAATAACCGATTACAGCGGCTCAATAAACCGTTAATGAATATAGGACGCATATATTTATTAAAGCAAGATTGGGAACAATCAAAAAAGTTTCTGGATTCTGCTTATAAAATGCTTAAGTTTAATAATAGTTCGACACTTAAAGAACCCATTTTTGAAAATTATTATCACCTCTATCAGTTTCAGAAAAAAACAGAAGAGGCTGCCCGTTTTTTAGACAGTATCTATATCAATAATGAATCTTTATTAGAACAAAAAGTAACAGAAAAGATAAATTCTATAGAAGCCGCTAATGAAGGCGAAACACGTTTAGTAAAAAGAGTAAAAATCATCGACCAACAACTGTCTGATTTTGAAAATAAAAAATTAAAAGGGATTATCATATTACTCTCTATCCTCTTGGTCCTATTGGTCATCCTGTTTGCTTTTATATACAAAAATATTAATGCTGCTTATCAAAATGCGATTACAGAGCAACGATTACGTTGGTCAAAAATGAACCCTGATTTCCTTTTTGATTCTCTATCATTATTACAGAATATGATCACTGCCCGAGAACCTAAGAGTATTAAATATTTGTCTAAATTTTCTAAATATTTACGTCTCATTCTAGAAAGCTCCAGAGGAAACCTGATTTCTATACAAGATGAATTAACCGCAATAGGGTATTATGTAGCATTACAGCAAATGAAAACAGATACTTTAATTGATTTTACACTACATACAGATGAAGAACTAGAGGATAAAGAAATATACATCCCTCCTATGCTCATCCAGCCCTTTATAGAAAAGGCATTAGAAAACAACGATACTACTGGAATAGAAAAAACAACATTAACCGTTACTACTTCCTTTATTAATAATCAACTCATTTGTAGTATTGAAAATCGTGGATCGTATCTACAAAAAAATACGGTTATCAATTATACAAAAGATCAGGAAACGATAAAAAATATAAGGAAGCGATTAACAATTTTCTCTAAAAAATTTAAAGTTTTTGTAGATTTAAAAATAGAAAACAAAAACACAGACAAACAACAAGGTACTAAAGTGATACTCACATTACCTTATAAAGAAGAACTATAATGATCAAAGCACTAATAGTAGAAGATGAATTATATATTAGAAAAGGTTTAATTGCCATGATCCAAACACTTGATCAGGACATCCAGATTCTTGGAGAATGCGAATCTGTAAAGGATGCAATTACAGTTACTAATGCCTGTAAACCAGATCTGATTTTTTTAGACATTAATCTAAAAGATGGTATTGCTTTTGATTTTTTAGATGCAGTAAAACAACTTTCATTTCATATCATTTTTATTACCGCTTATGATCAATATGCGCTTCAAGCTTTAAAGAACGGAGCAGTAGATTACATATTAAAGCCGGTAGACATAGAAGAATTAGAACTCGCTATTAACAAGATTGATTCTCAACAGCCGGAGCAACAGCAAGAGCAGCTATCCATTGTAAAAAATCAAATTGTTCATGGAAAAAAAGATCGTATTGTTTTACGATTACAAGAAGGCTATCAAGTCATAAATTTTGAAAATTTAATGTATTGCCAATCTGATAAAGGATATACTACTTTTTTTACAGCTGATAAAAAATCATATATGGCATCAAAACCCATCAAAGAATTTGAAAAACAATTGCCAGAAGATTTATTTATAAGAACACATCAATCCTATATGGTGAACTTAACATACGTGGACAAATACGATAAAGCGGGTTATATTTTCTTAAAATCAGGAGCCAAAGTGCCTGTATCCACCAGAAAGAAAGATGAATTTGTTTCGCGGTTATTAGGATAACCATTTAGTGAATTTTAATAAACCAGACTTCTTTTATCTTGAGTCTTGAGCTAAATGTACTATTTTATTTGCTACACCCCAGATAGATCCTTTGCCATTTTACTGATTAAAATAAACATAATATAACAAATATATATAGATGTACTGCGAATATGAATTTGTATAAAAGCACATAAGTTCTCTGTACTATTTTTGGCTTATATTCATCGCTATTTTAATACATTGGAAAACAAAAGACATCCTATTTTTAACAACATACAACTAAAATTTATATTTATCTATTTATGTATTGTAGTTATAATAACATCTTGTGAAAAGGATAGTTATCGCAATTCTATCTCGGGATTTCAGGAAATAGAAAAAGACCTTTTAGAAAAATTTGGAGAAAAATCGTACTACACGGATGTTACTATCTTACAACATCCTGAATATGGGATGGAGATCAACTTGCTAGTTACTGACAATCCCTACTCTTTTGCAATGGAAGGCTGGAACTATAAAAATGGAGATTGGCAAATGGTATCTGAGGTACAATTAGAATTAGGTAAAGGAAATATTGAAAATTATATGTACAATCTTCATAGCGAGGTTAATATCGTAAAATTAGGATTCCTGGTAAACCTATGTATAGAACGTACTAAAGAAGATGGATTCAAAAACCCGATACCTACCAAAATATCTATAACATCTCCTAATAAAGGAGATAAATCAAGAATGAACTATGTGATACGTCTAGAAGCAAATAACAAAAAAATCAGTTACATATATAGTCTTGAAGGAGATTTAATTGATAAATATGTTTTATAACAATTCAAAAGAGATGTTTGTGTATGAGTTATTGAGGATTTTAGCTAAAATTACAACACATAAGCCAAAGCTTACAAACCTTCTTTTAATTAAATCAGAAATTACAAGTATTCAGTAAAACAACTTTTTTTCAAATAAAAAAGCACAAGATTTATGATTACAATAGTAGCCAATAGGTACCATAAAATATACAAACTGATATATACATGCATTTTTTTAGGTGTAATTTCATCATTCAATACGATAGCGCAGGAAGGTTATTATGTAGTTGCCAACAGCGGGTTAATTGTACGTGATCAACCCTCATTACAAGGAACTAACATTGCAAAACTTCCTTACGGATATCCTATCAATATTATTGAAAAAACAAACCATCAACTTACCATTACTGATCAGGATAAGAAGATTCATGGGTTTTGGATAAAAATTAAATTGACGTATACTGGATATCTAATCCCTCAGGAACAAACAACAGGATATATATTTGATGGATTTATTGAAAAGAAAAATTATAAGCATCAATTAGCATTACAGAAAATTAATCAGGCCACTTTTTGTAATTTGATGTATCGAGATACTCAATGGGATACCAATATAAAAATTGGAGACTATAACAAAATACAAGACTTACTAAAAAACAATATTCTTTTTGATGAATATAAAATGCCGCTTTCAATTACCGCATTTAACGGAGCTCACTATAAGTTTGATATAGAAAGTTCTGACACAGGGTTTAGTGACGGTTGGTCTTTTTACTATCCAGAATTAAAAGTATTGGTTTTAGAAGGAGGGCATAGTAGTGATATGGTTTATGATATAAAAACAGGGGCACACCATCGTATTGGCAACCCAGAATATATGATCACATCCCCTAACAGAAAATATCGTCTCAATGGTTTGTTTGGAGGACAAGAGTGTGTATCCTATTTTTTTGAAAGTAATAATAACGGCAAATTCCAATATATATTAGACATAGATATTCTTAATACTCTTTGTAATATCCAACAGTTTTTATGGCTATCAGATGATACATTTATCATCAGTCATTTTATATATGATGATGGTATAGAAAATGAGATTTTTTACAAAGGAAAAATTAAAAACTTATACTAGATTCTAAGAAAAATACTAAATAAAAAATGTATGAAAAATTTAATACTACTATTATTATCAACAATTTGTTTTTCTTGTATTGATGCAATACAAAACTCAGAAAGTAAAGATAATTTACCTCCTGTAACACAAAAATCAATATTGGATGCTACAAAAAATACTGATTCTCTGCCTGAGGCTAAGGGAACTTTTGACTCTATCGCAACTGGATTAAATTTTAAATCTAAAGGAAATTACAAACAAACAAATCAATCTATAGAACAAGCAAGGGTATCCTATAATAAAGCATATATAAATCAGTCAGATCCTGTTAAAAAAGATACCATTTTAAAAGAAGCCTCTGCTTACTTTACTAAAGCTATCCTTAATGATATTATACCCTATTGGTATGGTACTGAATGGGATTTTAACGGGCATACGAATATCCCTAATGAGGGAGAAATAGCTTGCGGATATTTTGTTTCTACTACATTAAAACATATGGGGATTCAACTAAACAGATATACGATGGCACAACAAGCCTCTAAACTAGAAGTGGAATCTATTGCTATACAAAAAAATAAAACGATTTTCTTCAATCTCAAAAATAGTATTGAACAACTACAACAATTAAAAGACGGGTTATATATTATAGGACTAGACAATCACGTAGGGTATATATACAATCTAAATAGCAGTACCTATTTCATTCATTCTAGTTATATAACGGATCGTGTTATGATCGAACCAGCAGATCAATCAGAAGCTTTTCCTAGTAATGTATATTATCTCGCTTCAATAACTGACAACAAACCATTGATTAAAAAATGGATTTTAGGGCAACGATTATCTATTAAAACTCAATAACAATAAGAAAAGAAATATGATTCTATATGGTTTATTTTAAATACAAATAAAATATCGAGAGCCGCAAAATAAACACCACCTCGTTGATAGATTTTAGAGAATAGCTCTTTCAAGTAGATTCTTAATCCTCTTTAAGCTGTCCTAGAGTAAAAAAACGACTATGAATTACATTTACAAAGGCAGCACTATAGTATTGATGTTATTTATGCAATGGTTATGTGCTCAGGAGCACATACTTAAAGATGATACAGAAACACAAATATTATCATTATACATTGATACAGATACGACAAAAACAAGATCAAACATGGGTTTTATTCGACAAACATTCGAAAACAAGCATCCAGAAAAAATAGCCATAGACACCTGTTTCTTCAATAAGGAAATAGGGCTGGATAAGGAATTCTATCACCAACACAAAATGAGAATAGAAAAAACCATTGACAAGCAATCAAAGCATTATTTGATTTACAATAGTAATGATCTTAATAAAATCAAATACAAAGAAAACTACAATCAGCATCTCGATAAGAAATTATCAATTTCATCCACATATAAACGCTATCATTATTTCCCTAAGACCTCTATACCATTAGAAGGGTATTTTGAAATGTATGATGACTCAAAACCGTATAATGAGATAACATATGAACCTACTGTATACGATGAGCCTACATCTAAAGACTGGTGTGGTACACCCCTTATGTCAAGGCGTTATAAAAGTTTAAGAAATGCTGGAGGTTTGTTTTCTGAAGGTTTAAGAAATGGGAAATGGGTTGTCTTTGTTGATTATCGTTTTGCAAAAACAGAGGAACATTATAGTAAAGGAATCAGGGATGGTCTATATATCGTGTATAATAAAAACAATAAGATTTTATATCAAACCAAATTCATAAAGGGTACAGGAGAAGAAAGAACCTATCGCAAGGATGGTAGTATCCACACAATTAAATTTTATAAGAATGGAAAAATTGATTATTCTCAACCTATAACTCACTTTTATAGTAATGGACAAACAGCAATCTTATATGATTACCCTAACAATATAATAAAGCGGTTTTATAAAAATGGAGTTATTTTTAGCACGCAACAGACTTTACAAACAAACAACCATTATGTCTCACATGGAACCTATAAAGACTATAATAGAGCTGGACACTTAAAATCACAAAAATATTATGAATACAATAGGCTTATCAATTTCATAACCTATGACGATAAAGGAAGAATTGAGACTATCAATTCGGGGAATATGACACAACATTTTAAACGAGGTAAGTTGAAAAAGATCCAGCTATACAATGATTTTAAAGGGCAACATCAAATCATAAATTTTTAGAAAACAAAACAGATGCAAATAGTAAAAAACATAATCATAGCAAGTATTCTATTTATCATTAACTTCAACTATGCACAAGAACAAGAAAGTTGGCGGATGTATTACAATCAGGATTCTACATTAATTGGATATAAAGATCATCTGGATAAAATAATGATTCCCCCCAAATTCATGGGATATACACATGCTCATAAGCTAGACCATATTATAGCAGTAACAGAGCCTGAAGATAAAGGATATATCAATTATTATATCACTAAAGAAAAAAAAGTTGTAGGAAGAGACAGTCTATACACCCTAGACAATACCGCTGACTGTGAGCGTGAAGGTTTTATACGCTTTAGAGATCCTATTACTGATCTCGTAGGGCTCTTTAATCAAAAAGGAGAGATTACTATTCCTGCATCCTACTCTATGCTCCAACCCGTAACAAATAATGTAGTTATAGGTCTTTATGGTGCTTCTAAAAAATATAAAGATGATAAGCATCAAAGAGGATGCAATCATTATTCCTGGGAAGGAGGTAACGTATACCTGTTAGACACCAAAGGAAACATACTGGTAGAAAATTTTGAATATGAATATGAGACTAACTTATTTTCACTGCAAATCACGAACCAAAAGCCTCTCGATTCTTTGAGAAAAAGTTATGTAGGAAAAAACAAAAAATACTATTCTGTCATTAATTATGAAGAAGAATTTACACAATGGATAGAAAAACACCTCTATATTGATCTTACGTTAGAAAAACTGAAAACAATCAGCTATCCTAAGATTACACATTGGGTACCCGAAACAAAATGGAAACAAACTCCTGCATCAGAATTTCTGACAACTAATTTTAAACACATCAAACAACTCTTACAGTTGACTAAAGAAAAGAAAGTTGATTATTTCATCACCATGGATGGACTTAATCCATTTATGTATGAAACAACAGAGTACGATCAATACTTCGATAATTGCAGACAGGCCAGAAGGAAGCAATATCCCGTGTTAGCGCTATATATCAACCAAATGTTTGGTGAAGAATCTGATCAAAAATCGTTACACTTCTTACGAACAGATAAAGGCTATAAGTTAATACAGGTATCTATAAATTAATTTTAATTATTAATCTAACAATAATTTACAAATAAACACCAGATCCATTCGAATATGCAGGTAATGTAGCTAAATGTATATTTCATCTATTCCGTATTGCTAACTATTAATACATTCGTACAACAATTTTATATAATCTATTATAATTATAATCTATGAAATTTTACAGTTTTTTCTTTATCCTATTACTTACCATCTTCCCAGTCTTTTCTCAATCTACCATCACATTTGATGATTCAAACATTGAAGCGGCTGTGCGCAAATCAATCAGAAAAGAGACAGGAGATATCACCGCAGAAGAAGTAAAACAAATAAAAAAATTACGCCTTGGTGATCAACAAATCAGCAGTTTTAAAGGCATCAAACAACTTGTGAATTTACAGGAGATAGGCTTGTATGGTGCTACTATAGAAAGCTTTGCTGGATTAACTGATCTTCCTAATCTAAAAAAATTAAATATTGCCAGTAGTAATATAACTACGGTTCATAAACTTGCAAAATTAACAAGCTTACAAGAGTTATATCTACACGAAAATTCTATAGAAGATATTAGTCCGCTTAAAAACTTAACAGCATTAGAAAAATTAACACTATCAGGTAATAACATCTCTGATATCTCTGTTGTTGCAGATTTAAAAAAACTAACTGTATTAGCTATAGAAAATAACCCGATTAAAGACATTAGTGCTGTTAGTGAATTAACGGAGTTAACTGTCCTAAAATTTGGGTATACAGAAGTAACAAGTATTGCACCCATTGCAAAACTCTCTAACCTAGTTCGCATTTCTATGACCAAACTAGCAGTTACTGATATATCTGCACTTTCTAACTTACAAAAGTTAGAGAAATTATGGATGCATAGTAACAAAAAAGTAACCGAGATCTCAGCATTAAAAGATCTTATACACCTTAACGAACTGGGTATACAATTCTGTAATATCCATGATATTCAACCACTAGAAAAACTGACCAAATTAAAAAAACTGGATATCAACAATAATCGTATCGCTACGATAGCTGTATTAAAAAATCTCACTAATTTAGAATGGTTGACTATGAATGAAAACCAAATCTCTGATATCAGTGCTTTAACAGAATTAACACACCTAAGACATCTGAGTGCTTCAAAAAATACGATATCAGATCTCAAACCTTTATTAAATTTAACAACAAATCTGGAGAGTGTGA
The DNA here is from genome assembly GCF_039539305.1 of Aquimarina addita. Taxonomy (NCBI): domain Bacteria; kingdom Pseudomonadati; phylum Bacteroidota; class Flavobacteriia; order Flavobacteriales; family Flavobacteriaceae; genus Aquimarina; species Aquimarina addita. The sequence continues at coordinate 610,061 of NZ_BAABCW010000001.1, forward strand.
ACCTATACGGTAATCCAATACAAAAAGACAAATCCTTCGAAAAAATTTCAAACCTAATAGAAGTAAGAATATAATCACTAAAATAACACTATGACAATCAAAACTTTACTAACAAGCATGCTACTATGTTTTATTGTGCAAAACTCTATTGCCCAATCAACCATTACAATCAAAGATGACAACCTAAAAAATCATATTTTAAAAGAATTAGAAAAATCCGGAGGATCAGAAATCACAAAGGAAGAGGCCGCTAGTATAACTACATTAAAGGTTAGCAAAGGAGCTATTACATCCTTAGATGGAATAGAAGCACTTACCAATCTAACCACGCTAAGGATGTACAATGTTAAAATAAATGACATCTCAAAGCTATCAAGCCTAACAAAACTTAAAAAATTAGAGTTACACAAAAATAATATTAAGGATATTTCTCCTCTAAAAAACCTTACAGAATTAGGTTTCTTAAAACTTGCAAATAATCAGATTGATGATATCAGTCCACTTAGTGGCCTAGTTAATTTATGGAGATTAAACCTTTATAACAATACAGTTAATAGCGTAGAACCTTTAAAAAATCTAACACAGTTAAAACATCTTAACTTAGGTAAAACAAAAAATATCAAGGACATTAGTCCACTGAGTTCTCATGTTAACATAACAACGCTTTTCTTATCTGGCAATCAGATTGAAGACATCTCTGCCATTGCTAATTTTGAATCTCTAAAATACTTAGGTTTAGAAAACAACAAAATCAAAGATATAAGTGCCTTAGCAAAATTATCAAAATTACAAGCTGTAGATATTGCAGATAATGCCATTAAGGATATTTCTGTTCTTAAAGGAAAAGAAAATGTAGTTAACTTAACTGCTGCTAACAATCAAATATCAGACATTTCAGTATTAGAATTTCTCCCTAAACTAGAATATCTGTTTTTATCAGGAAATCAAATATCAGACCTTACAGTTTTATCTAAGGTACAAGGAGTACAAAAATTAGAATTAGCAAACAATAAGATTACTGATATCTCCCCTATTTCTAAAATGATATCTTTAGAAGAATTAAATCTTTCTGCTAATCAAATAAGTAAATTGAGTTTCTCATCAGATCTTATAAAATTAAGAGTATTATACTTAAAAGAAAATCAGATTAAAGATATTAAACCAATTTTAAAGTTAGGAGCCATCACTTTCCTGGAACTATCTTCTAATCAAATATCATCGTATGCTAAATTAGCAGAGCTACCTAAAATAGGATATATCAACCTTGAAAACAATAAAGTCACAGATGGAACTGCTCAGAACGCTAGTTTTACCAAAAAGGTTAAAATAAAATTAAAAGGTAATCCATCTAAATAAATGCAGGTAAGCAAATACGCAGACCAAATTTGATCAAAGCAATGTAATGAAGTATTGTTTATTATATACTCTTATTTTCATCTCTGCCTGTACCTCAAATAACTCTCTGGTGCCATCTGACATTAGGATTATTTCGCAATACCACACACTTGATGAAAAAGTAAGTCCAAAATATGTGAATTGTGCCAGAGAAATACAAACTTTCAGAACCAGAGAGATGTATGATTGTTCTTTTACGATAGAGGGATTAGAATTCGATATACTTCAACACTTTTTATTTGATTATAAAGGAAATCTCAAAGAATTTTGGGATTATAAAGCAGAAGGTCCGCTGGTTTATACAATGGAAGCATTAAAAAAAGACCTCCCTCTTTTTAAACAAGTAAGAGCAGACAGAAAAGGGTATCAGCTATCTGAAGACGGACTTTTGTTAGTAAATCTTACAGACACTTTGCCTATTGAAAAAATATTCAGAAAGCAACAAATCATTTTGATACAACAATTTGGCGAATTAAAGAAAAGAGACCAGCGGATACTTTTTGAATATGAATTGTTATCTAAACACTTGGACTAATTGTTGTCAAAGAAATGAACTAATTCAAAGAATAAAAATATCAAATATAAACACGACCCTTACGAATATTGTTTTATTCATGATTGTTCACAAGAAATTATATAATTTTATATCCATATTAACAGGTTTAAAATAAAGAAAATGAGAAAATTATTATCTATAGTAACCCTAAGTCTATTACTAACTTCTTGCATGAGTACCGAAGAGAAAAAAATAAAAGCTGAAGAAGAAGGAAACGCGTTAGTATCCATTAAATCAAAACTAGTAAAAGGAGCCGGTGATGCACTCAAAACAGATGGGAAAGAAGCGCTCGAATCTGCAAGCGAAGGTGTTTCTGAAGCTTTCAAAGGAATCACTTCTGGGTATGACAAAAGCATCAATCAAGCCAAAATAGTACCAGATAGTACCTTTTCAAAAACCTTTGAAATTGGTCGTACGCAAAAAGTATATAGTGATACTACAAATAGTAAGAAGGTAAGTGTATATCTGGTAAGTAATGAGAATTTTGAAGGTAAAATTAAGCTAAAAGCCTTTGATCAATCAGATAAAGAAATTGGAAGAAGCACTATGAAACTAAAGGTAGAAGAAGATGAGGCACAATTTTTTGATTTTGAGTTTGATAACAGAACTCCATTATTACAGGCAACATATTTTATGATTTCCGGCAAACCTACAGTACAATAATGCTACTCTACAATCATAACGACACCTCTAAAAGCTAAAAATATAATAACAAATGATAAAACAACAACGTAAGGGTTTCACATACATTTTACCACTACTCATTCTATGTACACAGTTTAATTTTGCTCAGGAATATAAAAAATACATTCCGTATCAGCATGAGAATCTTTGGGGAATTATTGACTCCACACAACAGGTCATTATCAAGTCACAATACAAAGATATTAATGTTATAGGAAAACTAGACTACGTACAATTTGATAATAAAACGCTGATTGATATGTCTACCGGACAAGAAATACCAAATGCCGGAAACCATACAACTACTGTAACCATAGAAAATCAACTATATCACTTATTTAATACCGATGAGAAATCTGTTTTAATCAATTTAGAAAAAAAAGATACCATCACCTTATCATTACAATACCAATACATGTCTAATCTGGTTGTTACGGATAAAAAATCTGATCAACAACATCAATACATTCTGGGAAAGCTAGGGTTTGAGGAATATGTATTATTAAAAAATACTAAAAAATTACCCCTTGCCATTTCAGCAAAGTCTGTGGCATTAGATGTTTTAGAAGATAACAACAATACTAATATAGCTATAGTTATCAAAAAAGGTAGTAAATCTATGGTATATGGGTCTAATGTACAATTAAAAAAAACCTTCACTCATGATGGATCATCAGATTTATTAACCAACGAACAATTAAAAAATTTAGCTTCCTCCTGGGGTGAAGAAGGACTCAGATTGACCTGTATTAGTTGTGAGGAAATATACGATGACAGCTGGTACATCAATGATGAATCTCAATTACCAAAAGCGATCAAATTAAAGACCAATAGTGATTACACAGTATTTTTAAAAACAGATGCGACGACGACTATCGAAGGGAACGCCCGTACATTAGCCGTGGATTATAGCGTACTGGATATTAAAACTATTTCTGCAAAAGGAATTACCATTATTGTAGATGACCGATATGTTAGACCTCAAAAATTAATGTTTCCTAAGGGGATATTATTAGAAGACTAATATGCATTAATAATTCAAAATAGAAAGAATGAATCCATTAAGAACAAGAATACTTACCCTCTTCATTATGTGTATGACTTTTGTCAATTATGCACAAACATACCTATCATGGAATGATGTAGAAAGCACCAAATTTGGTAAAGAGCTTATTTTTAAATTACGAAAGGATGATACGACACTGAATGGAAATTATAAATTATCAGAATCCAGTGGAGCTTATGCCGATGTGTCTTTTAACAATGGAAAAATTGATGGATCTTATATAAGCTATGATTTTGAAGGCAGAAAAATATCTGAAGCTACTTATAGCGATGGAAAAATAGAAGGAAAAAGCAGCACTTATTTTCAAGATGGAAAAATTGCTTCAGAATATTACTACAAAAACCACGAACCTACAGGTACCTGGTTAGAATACAACAGAAAAGGCGAAATCATGGTAACCCAAAATTATAAGGATGGCAAAAAAAATGGAAAATGGACAAAAACCTTACGTTATCCTGCAGAAAACATAACATCTGTTGTAACAGAATACTACAAAAATGATGAGCACACAGGAAATTGGGAAGAACGTCTCAAAGACGGTAAACTAAAGTGGGAGAAAAAATATAGTGCGCATACCGATTATGTTAAAAAAAGCTATTATCTAAATGGTAAACTGGCAGAAGAAATAGAAATAAAAGACCGCAAGAAAAACGGCATTACTACACAATATACAAAAGAAGGTATTTTACGATATAAAATCAATTATGAAAATGACTATATCACTTATAAAGAAGTTTATTTTAAAAACGGAACTTTAAAAAATAAAACACATTATAAATATGGTAATATAAATGGTTCTTATATCGAATATTCAGATAATGGAATAAAAATAACGGAAGGAAACTATAAAGACACATATAAAGATGGTGTTTGGAAAATTTTTGAAGATCGAAAAGGAAGGTTACTCACAGAAACCACCTACGAAAATGATGAAAAAAACGGGATGTTTACCCAGTATAATGATGCTCAAAAAGTAGCATCCCAAGGAACATATCTACACGGAAAAAAACATGATACCTGGAAATATTACGATCTAAGTGGTGACATTACCAGAGAAGTAGTTTTTGATAAAGGTAATAAGGTATCAGAGCAAAATTTTAATTAGATGGCTAAGCTGAAATAAGCTATCACTTTCAATAAAATGACATTGAACGATCAACCGGCACAATTAGGTCCTGACATAACTCCGATTGAAAAAGACGGAAGTAAAAATAGAATGGTTAAAAAAGGACATATGATGTACTTAAAACCATCAAACTGGTTATATGGTGCTGTCTGGATTCTAAGAGTGATGATTATCGCATTTTGGGGAAGTGTCATCTATAATATCTATACGCTCAATTTTATTTTATTTGATGAATTATGGCTGTTTTTCTCCATCTTATGGACGCTAGTCTATTATTTTATAGGGATCCTTTTTAGTCTTTATTCGCTGATATTAACTGCTAAGTATAAAGCAAAAGAATATTTTGACAATAAGAATGGGGTATACAAGATCTATCAACCGGAGGAAGATACTGATCTGAATAATGAAATATCAGATATCAGTTCACTTCAGCTTATTGGATATCAAAAGTATCATACTGAACGATATTATTCAAAAAATAGTGGTTCAACAAGTGCTGTAGTATTGACTGCTATTTTTCAATTGATTATAATAACCTCAAAAGGTGAACGGAAACTTGTTGCCAATTTTGTAAAGCGATCGAATGCCATACGCCAAAGTCGTCGGTTATCCAAGTTTATTAATAAACCGTTGCTCAATTATACTGACCATCTAGAATCTAATGATGAGGCAGAAAGCAAAATTGGTAAGATGATATCTTCTCGTCATATTTTGCATAGTACATTCAAAACAAAAATGTGTAAAAAAGATATTTTAGAAGAAATAGAAGCAGCTGATTTCTCTGCAAAATCACTATCAAAAAACACATATATCTTACAAAAGAAACAACACTACGACACTAATTTTTATGGTAAACACCTTCCTGCCAAAATAAAGCTCACCTTAGAAGAGTTTCAAGAAGGTACCTCCATATCATTGAAGAGTATATTCAGATATGAATTTCTAGTATATCTGGGAATCACTCTACTCATTTCTTACATACTTGATTGGGACAACCCCTATATTCACGTATTATTTATTTTTTTAGGAATCGGTTGGTATTTTTATAGAATGTATGAAAAAACCAATATGGCTGCAATCGTAGAACTATTAGTAGAAGAAAAAGAAAAATTACCAATCCTCAATCCTGAATATTTACATAAAAAGGATAAGGTATAAACAAGAAAAAGACATCAAAATCAAATATTGTTTGCATAACATTCACAGCAAATTTTAGGAGAATTTTGGCTCATTTTTTACTGATTCCTATCGCATTTGGGATTTGCTAATATTTGGTTATCATCATCATTCTCATTAAATCCTGTTTCATAACTTCCCATGACACTGAGGTTAATTCCATTATGGTTTAGACAAAAAGAAACTTCAGGTCCATCTTCCAGATACATTAAGTTATATACTTTTAGAGATAATTGTAGAAGGATATTTACAAAACCATATGCTTTATAGGGAGATCTGGACATAATAAACAGCGTATTACCCTCCTTATCTTTGCTAATAATCACTATGCTCCACTTTTTATCTTGCTAGCTCCATCTATTTTTTGATGGCAATCCACTATTCTTATAGACTGACTATAAGAATTATTTTTTTCTTATGATTCATTATCATTTATTTGAATCGTATTAGACTACTATACTACGTAGATTTCTAAATACTTCACTTTTTAAATATGAAACTAACAGATATTGAACGTAAAAGGATATTGCCTTTTAGTAGAAATGCTAAGAATAAAAAAGACCGGTATTCTTTATTATCAGAAACTGTATTAAAAGATTTAAGGATATATTATAAGCAATGGAACCCCATAGAATATCTATTTGAAGGGCAAAAAGGAGGTAAGTACAGTACCACAAGTGTAGAAAATATTGTTACTAAAGCAGCGCAAAAATCAGGAATCCTTAAAAAAGTAACTCCTCATATGCTAAGGCATTCCTTTGCTACTCATCTATTAGAAAATGGAACAGATCTGCGTTATATCCAAACTTTATTAGGTCATAGTTCTAGTAAAACAACAGAAATTTATACACAAGTAGCAACTAACAATTTGAGGTCAATCAAAAATCCATTAGATTTGTGAATAGTATTAAAAGAATAAACCCAATTGGGTTTATTCAATTGTTGTACAACATTGACCTGACAAAATGAATAATCGAAATGAAGCAATATTTCCCATTATAACTTTTGACCCAGACAAGAATATATGGAAATGTTTGGGAACTGGTTTTTTCATAAATCTAGTTGGAGCTTTTGTCACTGCCAAGCATTTATTTTTTAAGGACGGAAAACAAACGGAACAAACTCTCTATGGAGTTCAAAATATAGAAAATAAAGAATATCATTTACGCCCAGTGACTCAATTAGTTCCAAATAAGAGTGCAGATGTAATGATTGGTACTTTGGGAAAAAGACGATTACAAGATAAAACAGATGTAGGTGCAAACACCTCAGTATATTTCGCATTGGATTTTGAAAAATTAGATAACGGAGAAAAGATTTTCACATTTGCTTATCCAAATAGTGAAAAAACGAATTTAGAAACTGGAGAAACTGAATTTTTGTTTAAAGGTATAAATTCCCTTGGGACTATAGTGGATTTTTGCGAAAATGGTTCCTATAAAGTAAAAAACAGATGTTATCAAACAAATATGGATATCCAAGGAGGGGCAAGCGGTGGTCCAGTATTCAAAAATGGTTATGTTATAGGGATTAACTCGAGTTCATTTGACCTAACTGAAGGTGAAGAACCGATATCTTATATTACACCTATCGATTTTATAACAGAATTAAATGTAAAGGAAAATGGGAAATTAATTTCTGTAAAAGAACTAATTGAAAAAGAATACATAAAAGTAAAATAACGTTGTACAACACTATATATAGGTACGTTAAAGGGACATAGTTTACACTTTTTCAAGTTATAATTTGAGACAAAAATCAAATTATTATGCCTTGGAAAAACACAACAACTATGGAACAAAAAATTGAATTTATTTGTGAATGGCGTACTGGAAAATATTCCA